>JAILHD010000061.1 GCA_024696155.1 Treponema sp.
TATTGAGTAAAAACGGCTAATTTGATATATTTCTAAAACATTTAAAGAGATATAAGGAGCTTTAAGAAAATGAGTAAGCAGAAACTTGATGCAAAAACTCGCACAACAACTGGTAAAACAGCTGCTAAAAATCTTCGCAAAGAAGGACGTATCCCTGCTGTAGTTTACAATGACAAAGGTGAAGCTACATCAATCGACGTTAGCGAAGTAGAATTCAACAAAATCTGGAGAAACATCACTCCAACAACTTCTATCACACTTTCAGTTGATGGAAAAGACAGTCTTGCTTTGATTAAAGATGTTGAATACAACATCCGCACAGACAAAGTTCTTCACGCTGATTTCTTTGTTCCAGCTGCAGATCAGAAACTTGTTTCTAAAATTAAGATTCACTACACAGGAACTCCTGCAGGTGTTCTTAAGGGTGGTTTCAAGAAAGAACGCAACAACGAAATCAAAATTAAGTGTTCAATTGCTGACCTTCCAGAAACAATCACAGCTGATGTTTCAGCAATCAACGTTAGCGAAGCTTTGCGCGTAAAAGATTTGAAAGTTGGAAAGAACGTAGAAGTTCTTACTGATGGTGAACTTCCATTGGTAACTGTATCTCCAGCTCGTTAATCTTTTCTAAAATTGATTTTTAGGCCAGAATACTTATGTATTCTGGCTTTTTTTATGACTGAATTTGATATTAAAGTTTTTGAAAGTTTAAGGAACCTCGGAGTAGATTTTTCTGCTAAGGATTTGCGGCTTGGCGCTGCGGTTTCTGGCGGTGCTGATTCTGTCTGCCTTTTACTTTCTTTGTGTTCTCTTAGCCGCGAGTATGGTTTTAAGATTTTTGTTGTAAATGTAAATCATAATCTGCGGGCGTCAGAAGAAACTGACGGTGATTCAGCTTTTGTAAAGGCTTTGTGTGACAAGCTTTCTGGTAACGGAGTTGATGTAGAATTTATTGGAAAAGTGATTCCGCGCGGTAAACTTGAAAGCATTGCTGTTGAACGTGGCGGCGGTATTGAAGATGCTGCCCGTGCTGAACGATATAAGATTTTTGAATCAGAGATAGAAGCTAACTTTCTTGATTTTTTGTGTCTTGCTCATAATCAGAATGATGTTTTAGAAACTGCGTTGATGCGCTTTTTGCAGGGCAGTTTTACAGAAACTTATGCAATTGCGGCTCGCCGCGGTAAATTTTTGCGCCCTTTGCTGGGAATTAGCCGCGCAGAAATCGAAGAATATTTACGGGTTTCTGGTCAGTCCTGGTGTACGGATTCAACCAACGCCGACGACTCCTATCTGCGTAATAATATCCGTCTGAATTTACTGCCGCTTTTGGACGCAAAGTTCCCCGGCTGGAAGAGCGGGGTTTTAAGCGGACTGGGGAAATCCGCTATGGACGGCGAGCTGATTGAGCTTGCGGTGGAGAAGGCCTTTAAAGAAACTCAAATGCATAATGATTCAGTTTTAATCCCCCTAAGTTTATTAAAAGGCATTTCTTCCGCCGTAAAAGTCCGTCTTTTATACAAGGCCTGCAATCAGATTTGCGGGGAACAGCGCATTCCATTTGCTTTTATTAAGGATGTTTGCCGTGCTTTGGAAGGCGGCAGTTTTGCGCGGAAAGTTTATAAAAATATAGAAATTTGTTGTAAAAACGACCATATAATTGTAAAAAAAAGTGTTAAAAATCAAACGGATTTTACTTTTTCTGTTATAATAGAAGAAGATGGAAAATATGAGTTTGAGTTTGGAAGTCTGGAACTAAAATCAGCTTTGGACGGCAAGGTTTTGCTCTTTTTGAACGAAAATCTGCTTGCTTCAAATCTTACTCTGCCAGTTCTTGTTCGTTCTGCAATTTTGACTGATGAAGTTGAATGTAAGGACGGCACTATGAAAAAACTTTTAGACGTATTTTCTGACTGGCATGTTCCTGAATCTGAAAGGGGGCATATTCCTGTTGTGCAGGAGCTCTCTTCAAAAAATCAAAGAATCTGCTGTATCTTAGGCTCGATTCTGGGGTTTGATAATTGGATTGTAAGATGAAAAAGTTTGTTTCTTTATTAATTTCGCTCTTGTTTGCACAAATGATTTTTGCAGAGACTTCTGCTGATGTTGCAAATCGGGCTACCGCATTACGATGTCTAAAAATTGCAGAAAGCTGTCTTGTTTCTGAAGATTATAAAAACGCTTTTAATCAGTCGGAGATGGGACTTTCTTATGATGATTCAATTTCTGATTTGTTTTATGTAAAGGCCGCAGCAAGTCTTCGCCTGGAAAAAACTAAGGCAGAAGTTTTAACAATTCTTGCCAATGCCTTTGAAAAAAACAATTGGGTTGAGTATATGGAAACAGGGGCACGCATTCTTTATGCAGACCTGCTTTCTGACCGCGGCGACTATCAGAAGTCTATGGAAATTCTGAATGCCGAACCGTTTTTGTATTCTGCTGATGCTGAATTTATCAGAATTAAAAATGAGTACCGCACTGGAACAGAAGATTCTATTGGTCGTGCCCGCAACAAAATTAATGCCGCCCGCCGTATTTATGCTTCTGACCTGCGCTTTATGCAGTGTTTTTTCTATTTTGAAGCTGCTTACAAGCTCTATAAAATCTCTCACAATATTGAATATAAAACTCCAGAAATTGTTCAGACTATAGCAAATGCTTATATGCTTCACTTGCCTGACTATTCGGGAAAAAATCAGGAACTTGAGCTGATGGCATCTTTTTTTGCAGAAGGCGATGCAAAGAACCGTCTTATACGTGCAATTGATGCTAAAAATATGAGTATCCAGCCGTTACTTGCTGTTGCAGTTTTGTATCACGGGCTTTACAACGAGCAGCAGGCTCTGGATTTATTTTTTGAAACTTCTGGAAATACCATCAGTCTTAATCTGCTTGAATGTATGGCAAGTTTGATTAAGAGCGAAGAAGCAAAATATCAGCTTGCAGAACGCCTTACAAATATTGAATGCACTCTTTTGATTGATGAAGATTTTGACCTTCAGAACGAGCTTGTTGTTATTTATAAAAACGGCCGCCCTGATTCCTTTACATATACAAAGCATAACGATGGAATTATTGATATTCAGGCAACCTGTGACCTGGGTTCTGTTGATACACTTTCTTTGAATGATTGCGTACAGATTTCTTATTATGCCTATCCAGAAGTTCGCGACATTTACGGCGATAAGGGCACAGAAAAAGAAGTCTACTTTGAATTTTTGCGCAAAGTCTTTGATTATTCAGTTTTGGATATGCAGAAACATCCTTTAATGGAACCTGCAGGTGTTGATTTTTATATTCCCCGCATTAATAAGGATTATAAATTCCCTGAACTTGAAGATGTCCGCAAAGTTTGTTCCCGCATGAAGTGCTATATTTCTGAGCGCGATGCAGGTTATGTGGTTTACAATATGTTTGAAGGTCAACCTGTAGAAGCTGTTTTTTATGAAGGAGGCAAAATGTATGCCACCTGCAATTTTAGCGCAGGCCTTCCTTTTGTCCGCTTTGCAGATTATGATGGCGACGGATATTTTGAAACTCAGGAGATTTTTGATTTATATAATCCTGAACAGAATGCAATTGCCGACGAAAATAAAAATATTGTTGCCCATATTTTTAGTGTAGTGGCAAAAGAACAGAATCTTTATTTAAGAAAGGTTCGTATTGACCGCAATGCCAACAAACACTGCGAATTTATAGAAGAATATGAGCAGAATGGTGATGTAATTACCCTTTGGGATAATAATGATGACGGCGTAACCGACTGTAAGTTTGTAAAATTTGCCGCAAAAGATGGCGAGCAGGTAAAAGACCTTACAGTTTATTATGATAAAAACGGCCGAGAAGTTATTTCTATGGATTGTCTTGATGATATTCCTGTAAAACTTGTTGAAAATCAGACTCACGAACTGATTATTTATGCCGGAAAATTTGATGAAGTTTACTGGATAGAAAATCAGGGTGAACAAGAGCTGGAATCAAAAATTCTTGATAAACTGGGACAGGAATTTGGCACAGAAATTACACAGGGAAAAACTTTCCTTTTACAGATAGAAGATAAGCGTGTTTCTGTAATAAGAGTTGGAACTAAACTGTTCTTTAGAATTATTCCAGAGCAGGGACAGGTGAACGAAAATGAAGATTAATTTAAATAAAGGTGTGTTTGCGCTTTGTCTGCTTGCAGTTTTTGAACTTTTTTCCTGCCGCAGTTTGCAGCAGCCTTCAACTATTGAACAGCCTATAGATTATTCAAATTATGATGTTGTAGAAGCAGAAATAAAACGAATCCGTGATTTTGCAGAAAAGGAACCTGTTCGTGCCTTGTGGCGTGCAAATTTTTTGGGCCGCGAAGATATAAAGTCTGAATGTGTGGAAACTGTTTACAGAAAATTTAAGGTTGCACTTTATGACAAAGATTATCTTTTGGCTTCTAAATATTATAAAAGCTTAAAGGCTGTGAACCACACTTTTACAAGGGATGAAGAGACAAAGTTCCATAATCTCTATCTTTCTTCAGTTCCGGGGCTGAATGCTACAAACAATAAGGCTCCAAAAACAGTTTCTGACTGTATGCATGCAACTGTTACAATCTGGGTTGATCGTGGAATTAAAGTTCGTAATGGTGCAGGTTATCCTGATATCATCATTGGTTCGGGCTTTTTTATTGATGAGCGTGGCTATCTTGTAACAAATCATCACGTTATTGAGTCGATGGTTGATTCTAAGTACGAAGGCTATTCTCGTCTTTACGTAAAGCTGCTTTCTGATCCGGATACAAAAATTCCTGCAAAGGTTGTGGGCTATGATTCTGTTTTAGACCTTGCACTTTTGAAGGTAGAAATTGTACCTGATTACGTGCTTTCTCTTGGTTCCAGCAGTGATTTGAGCATTGGAGATAAGGTTAGCGCAATTGGTACACCAATCGGACTTGAAGGAACTTTGACTTCTGGTATTATTTCTTCTACAGACAGAAAGCTTCAGACAATGGGAAATGTATTCCAGATTGATGCGGCTGTAAACTCAGGAAATAGTGGAGGACCTTTAATCGATCAGAATATGAAAGTTCAGGCGATTGTTTTTGCCGGAATGCTTCAGTTCCAGGGACTCAACTTTGCAATTCCTGTTGAATACTTAAAGCAGCTTTTGCCTTATATGTACCGCCCGGAGCCTGCAAAGGATGAAAATAATCTTGAAGAGGAACCGGAATCACTTCAGATTAAGCATCCGTGGATTTGTGCGTACGGCCACACTATGAGAACTGGCAATAAAAAAACTGGGCTTGAAGTTCAGTATGTAATGCCGGGTGGTTCTGCAGCACTCAGCGGCCTTAAAATGGGTGATGTAATTACAGAAATTGACGGAATTATAATTAAAACTATAGAAGACTTTCAGATGTATGAGCTTTCTGCTCAGCCTGGAACTATGGTTTCCTGCAAATATAAAACAAAGGCAGAGTCAGATTCTGATATTGTAGAAAAATCCTGTCTTTTGTATTTTGAAGAACGTCCAGAATCACCTTTGACATTAATCTATAAAAGTGATTTTATAGATAATTCCTTTATTCCGATTTTTGGAATGCAGGTAACCCGTTCTTCTTCGGAGATCAAAAAGGTTTATAAAATTACAAAGGTTATTCGTGGAACTGTAGCTGACGAAATGAGTTTTTCTGAAAACGATCAGCTTGGTGTTTACAGTGTAAAATTTGATAATGAGCAGAAATACATAATGGCTCAGGTTATGGTTCAGAGACGAAAAAAGGGATTGATTGATGTGGGAATGGTGCTGACTGCCCCTTATGACAATCCTTACTATTTTTAGAGGTAAATTATGGATATGAAATATAAGCGCAACTTCTGTATTGTTGCACACATTGATCACGGAAAATCAACTCTTTCTGACCGTCTTATTCAGAAGGCTAAAATCATCGATGACAGAAAGATGATGAATCAGATTCTTGATAACATGGATATTGAACGCGAGCGCGGAATTACAATCAAGAGTCAAGCGGTAACAATTCCTTACCACGCAAAAGATGGAAACGACTACGAACTGAACTTTGTAGATACACCTGGTCACGTAGACTTTTCTTACGAGGTAAGCCGTGCCATTGCTTCCTGCGAGGGTGCCCTCCTTTTGATTGACGCTACTCAGGGTGTTGAAAGTCAGACTGTTTCAAATATGTACATGGCTCTGGAACAGGATCTGCGAATTGTTCCTGTAATTAATAAAATCGACCTTGCTTCGGCAGATATTCCTTCCTGCAAGGCTCAGATTGATAAGGAGCTTGGACTGGACGCTGATGAAACCCAGCTGGTTTCTGCCAAAACCGGAGAAGGAATTGACGAGCTCCTTGAAGCAATTGTAACAAAGTTCCCGGCTCCAACCGGTGACCCAAGCGGAAAACTTGCTGCCCTTATTTTTGACTGCCACTACGATGCCTACCGCGGAGTAATTGTGCATGTGCGAATGAAGGAAGGCACTGTAAAGACCGGCGATGTAATCAAAATGATGAGTTCAGGCGCTGAGTACAAGGTAGAGCAGTGCGGTGTATTTAAAATTAATTACGAAGAAACCGGAAAGCTTGAAGCCGGCGATGTAGGTTACATTATTGCAGGAATTAAAACCGTAAGCGACGTTCGCGTTGGTGATACAATTACATCTTCTGTTGACGGGCTTGAAGAGCCGCTTCCGGGATTTAAGGAAGTTAAACCTGTTGTTTATTCTTCTATTTATCCTATGGATTCAAACGATTATGAAGAGCTTAAAGTCAGCATGGAAAAACTTAAGCTCAACGATGCCAGCCTGATTTACGAAAAGGACAATTCCCTTGCTCTTGGTAACGGTTTTCGCTGTGGATTCTTGGGCCTCCTTCATCTGGAAATCATTCAGGAGCGACTGGAACGCGACTTTGACCAGGCTGTAATTTTTACAGCGCCTTCTGTCCGCTACAAACTGGAATTGACGACTGGAGAGGAAACTTACATTGATAATCCTTCGGAATATCCTCAGGGACGCATTCGTTCTGCGGAAGAGCCTTATATTAAAGCAAGCGTAATTACACCTGCAGAATACATTGGTTCAATTATGTCGCTTTGTACAGAAAAACGCGGAATGCAGACCAACATGCAGTATCTTGATGAAAAACGCGTTGAGCTTACTTACGAAATGCCGCTTGCCGAAGTCCTTTTTGACTTTTACGACAAGCTTAAAAGTTACAGCCGCGGTTATGCCTCTTTCGATTACGAAGTTATCGGCTACCGTCCTACAGAGCTTGTAAAGGTTGATATTCTTTTGAACGGAAAAATGGTTGATGCACTTTCTCAGCTTACATTCAAGCAGAATGCCGTTGACCGTGCCCGCAAATTCTGTGAACGTTTGAAGGACGAAATCAGCCGTCAGCAGTTTAAGGTTGCAATTCAGGGTGCAATCGGAAGTCAGATTATTGCCCGCGAAACTGTAAATCCTGTCCGCAAAGACGTTCTTGCAAAATGTTACGGCGGTGATATTACACGTAAGCGCAAACTTCTGGAAAAACAGAAGGAAGGAAAGAAGAAGATGAAGATGATTGGTGACGTTGAGTTGCCACAGAGTGCCTTCCTTGCCGTTTTAAAAGATAGAGAGGATGAAAAGTAAAATTGGAGGTGTTATGAACACAAAAATAGTCGATATGACTAGTGGTTCGCCCCTTAAGCATTTACTTGCATTTACATGGCCGCTTTTAATCGGAAATGTTTTTCAGCAGTTCTATAACATGGTGGATTCCGTAATTGTAGGAAACTTTGTTGGACCTGCGGCACTTGCTGCTGTAGGTACCTGCGGTTCTTTTGGCTTTTTGTTTTTTGCATTAACAGGAGGCCTTGCAATTGGTATTGGAATCCTTGTAGCTCAGTATTTTGGCGCAAAAAATGAAAAGGCTCTGCGTGCAACAATTGCAAATTCCTTTTTTATTCTAACAGTGTCTTCTTTTGTTGTGACTGTGTTAGGCGTTACTTTTTGTAATCCGATTTTGCGTTTTATAAGCTGTCCTGAATCAATTCTTCCTGATGCTGCGACTTACCTTAGGCTTACTACTCTTGGAATCATTTTTATTGCGTTTTACAACGGTGTTTCTTCTATATTAAGGGCACTCGGAGATTCAAAAACTCCGCTTTATTTTTTGATTCTTGCAAGCCTTGTAAATGTTGTACTGGATTTATTATTTGTAGTTTATTTTGACTGGGCAGTTCTTGGAGTTGCTCTTGCTACAGTAGTTTCTCAGGCAGTGAGCGCAATTGCATGTCTTATTTATGCTTTTGCAAAAGTACCGTATTTCCGATTTTCTAAACGTGATTTAAGACCTGACTGCACAATCGTTGCAAAATCTTTTAGAATCGGTATTCCAGTTGCTTTACAGAGTTCTTTAATTGCAATTTCCTGCATTATGCTTCAGGGCGTTGTAAATTCATTTGGCGAAATTGTAATGGCAACCTTTACAGTTGAAAGCCGTCTTGAACAGCTGATTCACATGCCATATCAGTCGCTTGCGGCTGCAATCACAACTTATGCGGGGCAGAATTACGGTGCAAAAAATATTGACCGCGTAAGAAAAGGACTTCACCGGGGAACGTTCCTTGTTGCGGCTTTTAGTCTTTTGCTGGTTCCAATCATCTTTATTTTTGGGCGAACCATGATTGCTTTCTTTGTAAAAGACCGCGAAGTTATTGAGATGGGATATGTTGCCTTAAAACTTACCTGCTTTTTCTACTTCCCGCTTGGAATGATTTATATTCCTCGTGCAAGCCTTAATGGCTGCGGCGATGCAAATTTTGCAATGATGAATGGCCTGGTAGAAGTTGTATGCCGAATTGTTTTTGCTCACGTTCTTGCAAGTATTGTAAGTATTAACGTCTTAGGTCATACTTTCCCAATCGGTTACTGGGGTGTATGGCTTACAAATTCGTTCACCTGGACTGTTACCGCCCTTGTTTGCGTATGGCGCTACAAGTTTGGAAAATGGAGAAACTTTTATGACTAAGATTTTATTTGTGTGTCACGGAAATATTTGCAGAAGTCCTATGGCTGAGTTTGTAATGAAAAACTTAGTTCATAAAGCCGGCCGTGATGCTGAGTTTTTAATTGATTCAGCTGCTACAAGTACAGAAGAAATTGGAAACGGAATGCATCATGGAACTTTAAGAAAATTACAGGAACAGGGTGTGCCTTATACAAATCATCGTGCCCGCCAGATTACCGCTGCCGATTACGAAAAATATGATTACCTGATTGGTATGGATGAAGAAAATCTTTTTGATATGAAAAGAAGATGGTATGGGGATCCGGAAGGAAAAGTTCATTTGCTTTTGGAATATTGCGGCTGCACAGATGAAGTTGCAGACCCGTGGTATACTGGCAATTTTGATGAAACTTGGGGCGATGTGCTTGCAGGTTGTTCTGCAATGCTTGATCAGATTTAGAGAATCTTTGCTTAACATGTGTTTTGCATATGTTGTAGCATTTTTTGTATAAATATGATAAAATATTGCATAAATATGCAAAGATAGTAATGCAAATTACGATTTGCAATGAACTGTATCTTTGCTTAACTTATGCTACGCATAAGTTGTTGCAATTTTATTCTAAGGATAACGATATGGAAAAACTTAAAATCCTTCTTGCAAAAGGAAGAATCTACGAATCAGTTTACTCACTTTTGAGCGACGTAGGAATTTCAATTTACCTTCCTGACCGCACTTATTTTCCAATCACAAATCAGGATGACCTTGCCTTCCAGGTTGTAAAGCCTCAGATTACAAGCGCCCTTCTTGCTCAGAACAAGGCAGATGTAGGCTTCAGCGGAAAAGACTGGGTTTACGAAAACGGAGTTCAGGACGATGTTGTAGAAATCATGGATCTTGGCTTTGATCCTGTCCGCATCGTTGCCGCAATTCCTGACACAGTTGATTACGACAAGCTTCTTAAAGGCCACGTTACAATCGCAACTGAATATCAGGCCCTTACAAAAAAATACATCGAAGACAAAAAAATCGACGGAACAATTTTCCGTACCTGGGGAACCAGTGAAGGCTTTGTTCAGGATAACGACGAAGCCCTTGCCCAGATTCTTGTAGATAACACTTCTACAGGCTCAAGTCTGCGTGCAAACCGCCTCAAGATTGTAGACACTCTGATGGAATCTTCTACCAGAATGTACGCTTCTAAAAAGGCAATGGAAGATCCAGAGAAAAAGCAGAAAATCATGGAGCTCAAAATGCTCTTTGAAACCGTTTTGAACGCACGCAACCGCGTAATGCTCGAAATGAACTGCTCTAACGAAGATTTTGAAACTCTTATCAAAGGAATTCCTTCAATGAAGAGCCCTACCGTTTCTCCACTTTTTGGCGGCAACGGTTACGCAATCAAAATCGCCGTTAAAAAAAGCGAAGTACCAACCCTGCTTCCAAAACTGCAGAAGCTCGGCGCAACAGACATTGTTGAGTATGAACTGCGTAAGGTGATGCTGTAGGTGATAGAGAATAGGGAGGGGAAGGACTTCCCCTGGCTCGCACTTTGTTGCTCGCCACCCCTTCTAGCGGGGACACCCCGCAACGCCCCGATATCAACATGGAGGATAAAATGAGAACTGCAAAAGTTAAACGTGTGACAGGTGAAACTCAGATTGAACTTACACTCAACCTCGACGGCACTGGCAAATGTGACGTAAAAAATCCAATCGGCTTTTTTGATCATATGCTCAAATCCTTCTGCAAGCACGGGCTTTTTGATTTGTCCGGCAGCATCGAAGGCGACCTCAATGTTGACCAGCACCACACAATCGAAGATACAGGAATCGTTCTGGGCGAATGCTTTAAAAAGGCACTGGGCGACTGCGCAGGCATTTTCCGCTCAGGTTTTTTCATTTACCCTATGGACGAAAGCCTTGTTCAGGCAGCTGTAGACTTTGGCGGACGACCTTACTTTGTAAATAATGCAAACCTCACAGGAATTCCTCTTGTTTCAGTTCAGAACGGCAAGGAAGGCACTTTCCAGACAGACTGCTTTGAAGACTTCTGGCAGGGCTTTGTAAATGCCGCAGCCTGCAACCTTCACATAGACGTAATCCGTGGCCGCAGCGACCACCACAAAATTGAAGGTGCCTTCAAGGCCGTAAGCCGCGCTATCCGAGCCGCAGTAGAAATTGACGAGCGCCGCGGCGGAACAGTACCTAGTACGAAAGGCGTAATTTAGATAAAATATTTTCATAATATATTACTTACAGGTAAAAATGCTACCGGTCAGTAAGTGAGATTCAAAACCGCGCGATATCGCGCTACATGCTGTTTGTGGATAAGTAACTATAATAATTGCCGCTTTCGCGGCACTCCACAAACAGAATGTTTTTGCCCCTCACTTCCTTCCCTCACGCATTTTTTACAGGGAGTGTTACCAATGAAAATCTTAGTTATCGGCGATTCAATCTTAAAAGGCGCTGTTACCGGTACCGACAGCGGTCATCTTTTCGATATCATAGAAAATTCCAGTCTTAATCTAGCTCAGAAAGTACTTGGGTTTGAAATGGATAATCAGTCCGTTTTTGGTAACGTAATTTCCAAAGGTCAGAGAAAGCTTAATAAAATGCTTGAACGTGGTGAAACTGCTGATTTCTGCATTGTAGAATTCTGCGGAAACGACAGTGATTACGACTGGGCTCTTGTAAGCGAGGATCCAAATGAAGCTCATCAGATGCGTACTCCTTTTGAAGATTATCTTCGCATGTATGATGAAATGATAAAAACTCTCCGCGAGCACAAAATCACTCCGGTAATTATGATTAGCCCTGCATTGTGCGCAGACCGCTGGTTCAATCACATTACAAACGGACATAACAAAGAGAATATTCTGAACTTCCTTAGCGGCGATATAGAAAAGCCTTTTAAAAATCAGAGACTCTACGATGATGCGCTTGTGGAATATGCAAAAAAGAACAATGTACAGACTGTAAATATGCGGGAACCTATGCTTGCTACAGGGCATTTTGATGACTTGATGTGTCAGGACGGAATCCACCCAAACGAAGCCGGGTACCGTTTTATGTCAGAAATATGGATTAAAGAAATTCCAAATCTCAAAAAAGAATTCTAGGAAAATTAAATGAATGAAATCGTAATTTATACAGATGGCGGCTGCCACGGAAATCCAGGTCCTGGCGGCTGGGGAATTGTTGTTATTGCTGACGGTATTGCTAAACAACTCAGCGGTGGCGAAAAACTTACTACAAACAACCGCATGGAACTTTGTGCCGCAATTGCAGCCCTTAGTGTTGTAAAAAACACCCCGAGTTTTGCTGGCCGTCCAATTACAGTGAACATCGACAGTCAGTATGTAAAAAACGGCATTACTACCTGGATAAAATCATGGAAGGCAAAAGGCTGGAAAACTGCAGACAAAAAGCCTGTAAAAAATCAGGATTTATGGGAACACCTTGATGCCCTTAACTCTCAGCTTACCGTAACCTGGAATTGGGTAAAAGGTCATGCAGGTATTCAGTATAATGAAGTCTGCGATCAGCTCTGCCAGTCAGAAATAGCAAAGTTTGAATAACAGAAATCAGTATTCTGGCAACGTTCTGCAAAAAGTCAGTAGCCGGTATTTTCTATATTTTCATACAAGCCTTTTATATAAATTTTTCCGCTAAAAATTCCGAATTTTGTCCCTTGGCGGATAAATTATAGTATGAAGAATTTTATTTATGCTGTGTTTTTAGGCTTTGCAGCGTTGTTTGCAGGTTGTCAGAACTCTTTGATTTCTGAGGAAGAAAAGGTCGAATTTATTCTGCCAGAAAGTAATAAGTCAGAACTTTCAATGCTTTCCCGCTGGAAGATTTGTGTTTGTTCTGCTGATTATGAAAAAGAATATTATCTTGGTGCTGACGAAAAATCAGTTTTAGTGGAAGTTAATCGAAACGAGCCTATTTGTGTTACCGCTGCACCTTTGACTTATCTGAAAGATGGTTCTGAAGTCAGTTTTTTTAAGCCTGCAGGGGCTGTCTATCCTTATGGCTCGGAAGGTGATTTTTATTCTGGAAAGTTAAAATGCCCCCTGACCTGGGAATCAGGCTTTACAGCATACGTAATGCAAAAAATCATCAAAAGTAAAAAAGAAACTGGAATCGGAACTGAGGAACTAAAATCTTTTCTTATACAGTTCAACTGGAAAAAGATGCAGGATAAAATCAATCAGAATATTGCAGACTCAATTCTGGATTTTAAAAATCATGATGCAGAGGTAAATCCAAAATTTTATAACCCCTGGCAGATTGATTTATTTACTCTTTTGGATAATCTGAGTTTTGCGATTTTTGAAGCAAAGTATTTGAACACCACATATATTTTTAGCGTAGAAAAGGAAATTGCACAAATCCCCTCTGAAGCGGAATGCCTTTCAAGTTTTATTCCGGAAAATCAGATTATAAAAAACTACAAAGTTCTTGCGCTTAAAAAAAAGATACCGCAAAGCTTTTTAATTGATAATACATATGCGGTAATGCTTTCTGCAAGCTCGGCAAAAAAGGTCTCAGCCGAGTTTACGTATATGCCGATATTAATAGATGATTATGAGTATTCGGACTAATTTTATTTGCATCTCTTTAATGACTCTTTCGCTGGGATTATTTAGCTGTAAGGATAAATCTAAATCTTTGGATAACGCAGAGCAAATCCCGCAAATTTCTTTGAACTCAAAAAACGGCAGTCACAACTGGTATTATTTTACAAGAACTGATTATAAAGCAATTGATAAAATTCAAAATGTCCCGTATACCCCTCTTACACCGTGGACAGAAGCTGTTAGAATTTCCAGTGCAAACTGTGCTACAACAGCGGGAGAAAATAAGGCCTTTGCAGTTGTAAATCGCCTGGGAATCATTAGTTTTAATGGTGAAGAAAAACAGCTTTCAAAGGATGAAAATATTTTTACTGACCGCACTGCGGGTAATCTTATTTTTTTGAACGAAACTCCGATTTTTTCTGTTTTTAAGAGTGCTTTTTTTAATGACACAATTAAGGATTACAAATATTCCTCTGCCGATGCCCAGCATCTTTTTTTGATTCAGTTTGATCCTCAGTCGAATATTTCGTATCCGATTATCAACTGCAATAATCTTGTAAAACTTCCAAATTCAGAAGTAATAGATTATTACTGGGATGGAATTAACTGGACCTGTTGTGTAAAAACAATTTCTGATGTAAAAACTGATTTTACTTACATCAACTGGAAGCCCGTGCCTTCACTTTTGACGCTGAGTCCTGTTAATGCAAACTCAAATATTTCTGTAACAGAAAGTAGTCAGGATGAATTCCGTGCAAAAAAAGAGCAGCTGGAATACAAGTTTGCACCTGAGAGGATTAAAAAACTACTTGCAGGATTTTCTAAAAAGGCCAGTTTTGCAATTGATGTAAAAACTTCTGGCGGAAGTTCGTGGCGAAATTATAAAAATACAGTGGATGACAGTAAGGAACTCTACGCAACTGCAATTATTGCACAGACCTGGAGTGCTGCTTTATTTGAAGACGGTACTTTATTTCTGGAAGGAGCTCTTCCTGGTAAGCACATTTTGCGTGGTGGAAAGCCTGTCGCAATCCGTCTTCCAAAACTTCCGATGGATTATGTTTACTCTGATTTTGTGATTTCTGGTACAACTTTGTATGCAGCTTGGGAAGAAACTTCGTTTTTTAAGACTGGCAGAAGCGGATTTGTTGAAATAAATTTGAACAAAAGTTTGTATTCTAAGTTATAATAGAATACGGTGTATTTAAGAAAACTTTTTATTTTTACAATTTTATCACTTTCTCTTTTTTCTGTTCATGCGGAAAGTTTTTTTTCATCTGCTGATTTGACAGCGGAAGTTTCTCCTGCTGTTTACATTAATTCTGAAAGTAAGAGCGTAAGTGCCCCGAGCCCAATAATATATCCCGTTGGAATTGGCGTCCTCTGGCCTAATTATACAACTTTTGCCATTCAGCCTATGCTTAGTTTTTTTACGATGTATCATTTGTGGTACGATGGTCGGGCTCTTCCTGCAGAAATTGAAAACCGTACGTCTCAGACTATATGTCTTTTATTGAATATGCCAGGCGTTGCAACAATTAATCTTGGAGATAATAGTCGTCTGCAGTTTTTTACAGGTCCTGCAATTTTTATGCGTTTTGGCGCACTTGCAAACGGGGTAAAAGATAGTGATTCCGGCTACTCTGGTACAGCTGGCAGCGATGTTGATGAGATTAATTCTTATTTTTGGAATAATGCCCGCTTTTTATATCTGTCTTTTGGCTCTGCCTGGCAATATAATTTTACTTCGCATTTTCGAATTGGTCCTTCATTTTATGCATATCTTCCGCTCGGCTCCTTGTTTAGTGGAGAAGGTGTGCAGGCTATGATTGTAAGCCTTGGATTAAAATTATCTATTCATTATTAGTTGATTTTTAAGAATACTTTATTAAATTTACTCACACTTCAGTTGACTTTAAATCCCAAATATCATATTTTATAAATATGAATTTCACATTGCTACTACTAGGTCTATCTTCTCTTTTTAGCCGCAAGCGATAGGTGGTGTGATTTATTCATGTTCAGATTAAATTGCAGATAATAAGACCTGTCCTTGCGGACGGGTCTTTTTTTATTTTCAAACAAAACTACGAGGTGTTTTATGAAAAACGTTGAAAAGTACAAGCCGTTCCAGCCGATTCCAATCACAAATAGAACCTGGCCTTCAAAGACAATCACAAAGGCTCCGATCTGGGTGTCTGTAGATTTACGTGACGGAAACCAGGCTCTAATCAACCCAATGGGCGTTGAACAGAAACTTGAATTTTTTGACATCCTTGTAAAACTCGGCTTTAAGGAAATTGAAGTAGGATTCCCTTCTGCTTCTGATACTGAGTTTAATTTTATGCGTCGCCTTATTGAAGAAAATCACGTACCGGAAGATGTAACTCTTCAGGTTTTGTGTCAGGCCCGCGAGCATCTTGTAATCCGAACTTTTGAAGCACTTAAGGGTGTAAAAAAGGCAATTTTCCATATTTATAATTCAACTTCTCCTGCTCAGCGCAAGTACACTTTTAATAAATCAAAAGAAGAAATCAAGCAGATTGCGATTGACGGTGTAAAATGTGTAAAAAACTGCCTTAAAGATGCCGGCGACACAGATATCCGTCTGGAATATTCTCCAGAAAGCTTTTCTAACACAGAAATCGATTACGCTGTAGAAGTGTGCGAAGCTGTAATGAAGGAATGGGGCGCTACTCCAGAAAAGAAAATCATTTTGAATCTGCCTACAACTGTTGAATGTGCTTTGCCTAATCAGTTTGCAGATCAGATTGAATACTTCTGCCAGAAGATTTCTGATCGCGAAAGCTGTATTATTTCCCTTCACAATCACAATGACCGCGGTGAAGGCGTTGCTCAGTGTGAGCTTGGACTTTTGGCCGGCGCTGACCGTGTTGAAGGCTGTCTCTTTGGAAACGGAGAACGTACTGGAAACCTGGATATAGTTACCGTTGCCCTGAATATGTACACACAGGGTGTTGATCCTCAGCTGGACTTTAGCAATATCGAACACATTGCAAACGACTATATGCGACTTACAGGCATGAGCATTCATCCACGAACTCCTTATGCAGGTGAGCTTGTTTTCACAGCCTTCTCAGGCTCTCATCAGGATGCAATCCGCAAGGGTATGGCTGCCCGAACAAAAATGGAAGACAACGCAGTCTGGGACGTTCCATATCTTCCAATCGATCCTCACGACATCGGCCGCCAGTACGAAGGAATTATCCGTATCAACAGCCAGAGCGGAAAGGGTGGAGCAGCTTACATTCTGGAACAGGATTTTGGAATTGTGGCTCCAAAGGCTATGCACCCTGCAATCGGCGAAGTTATCAAGGCTGCGGCAGACAAGGCTCAGCGCGAACTTAAGGCCGATGAACTTTACGCAGAGTTTGCAGCCCGTTGGCTCAATACAAAATCACCTCTCAACGTTATCGAAATCAGCGAGCGTCATATTGAAGGTGAACGTGGTGAAAACGAAAATGAGCAGGTAGCTTGTATGGCAACTGTTGAATGGGATGGAAAACAGTATGCAATTGCTGCTAACGGAAACGGACCTCTTGATGCCTTTGTAAATGCCATGAAGCAGACTCCAGCTCCTCGCTTTAATATTACAAGCTTCCACGAACATTCTATTGGTAAAGGTTCTGATACAAAGGCCATTGCCTACGTTCAGATTACTAAGGAAGACGGAAATCAGGTTTGGGGTGTTGGTAAGAGTTCAAACGTTGGCCGTGCCGGTATTGCCGCTGTTGTCAGCGCCCTCAACTTTTAGTAATTATTTTTGCAGATTTTGAATTCGCGTGATAGAATTAAAGAATGATTACAACGCCAGATTACAATAATTGCATCGTAAACTTCTCTAATTCTATCTTAAAATTTTATGGTCTTAAGCCGAACCATCCAACAATGACGGCTGTAGACCGCATTCTTGCAAAAAATTTCAGAAACGTAGTTGTAATAATTCTAGACGGGCTGGGAATGGATACAATAAATCATCATCTTCAGCCCGATGATTTTTTACGTCGAAATTTAAAGGCTGGAATTACTTCTGTTTTTCCATCGTCTACTACGCCTGGACTTACTTCTTTTGAAACTGCTAAAATGCCGATTGAACACGGCTGGCTTGGCGAAACAATGTTCTTTCGTCAAGAATATAAAATCGTAAATTGTTTTGATAATACCCTTAAAGATTCTTCTGAACCCGCAGGATTTTTCTATCTTGCTGACTATTATCTTCCAAACGAAAAAATGGATGAAAAACTTTCAAAAATCGGTAAAGTTCAGGTAAACAGAATTTCGCCGATTGGAAAAAATCCGTTTGCTAAAATTGACAGTATTGTTGCACGCGTAAAACGTGTGTGTTCGTCAAAGTGGAAGACCTTTACTTTTGCGTATTGTGATGAACCTTTTGTGACAATGAAGGAAAAAGGCGCTTATCATCCTGACAATACTCAGCTGGTAAAAATCCTTAATGAAAAGATGGAAGTTCTTTCTAACAGTCTTACTGATTCTGCAATTCTGATTACATCAACTCATGGAATTACTGACGTAGAAAATATTATGCTTTCTAAAGATAAGGAAATTGTAGAAATGCTTCAGTTCCCGATTTCTATGGAAAGCCGTGCTGTAAGTTTTTATGTAAAACCTGAATTTAAGGATGACTTCCGCCAGAAGTTTGAAGCCAAATACGGAAAAGATTTTATTTTGTATTCTAAGGATGAGGTTGATCAGAAAAAACTTTTTGGCGCCGGAGAGCCTAATCAGAATATTACGGGAATCGGCGATTTTATTGCCATTGCAACAGAGGAGAAGGCGTTCATCTGGGATGAAAATTCTCCGTCAAAAATCTGTGCATGCGGCGGACTTACCGATAAGGAAGTAAGCGTCCCTCTTATTATTGTAGAAAAAGAGGGTAAAAAGACTATTCAGTTTGAGCGCCGTCACTAGAATGTGCGTTTGACTGCGGCCATGTATTTTTCTCCGCGGTCAAATTCATTGGCAAACATTCCAAAAGATGTGGCTCCTGGGGAAAGAACGATTACTTCTGGAGTTGCATCTGACGGGATTTCGCTGCCTTTTTTATCAGTTTTTTCTGCCTGTTTTACAAGATTTGCTTTAAGACAGTTCAGCAGTTCTTCCAGAGAATCAAAATCTCCATAGTAAGTTTTGCCGGCATTATCAAGGGCTGGTAAGATTTTGTCTGTTGCAGTGCCACTTAAAAAATAAAGTGCTTTTACGGCATATTCATCTTCTGATGGTTTTGCAAGGACTTTTACAAGCGGGTCAAGTTCAAGGCCTTTGTCTGTTCCGCCTGTAATCAGTGTTACGCCCTTTCCAAATGCCTGTGTTGCTGCTGCAGCTGCTTCTGGAACTGTGGCACATGAATCGTTATAGAATCTATATTCTTTAGAACCGCACTTCCATGAATGGAAAAACTGAAGACGGTGTGTAATTCCCTGCCAGCTTCCAAGAATTTTTATGATTTTTTCTGCTGGAATGTGCATTAAATACATTACCATTGCGGCGTTCAAAACGTTTGTCTTCATATGTGCGCCTGGAACAGAAAGTGTCCTCATAATTACTTCTGGCTCTTTCATCTGCGGAAGAAGGATTTTTCCTACAAAGCGGCCTTCTGAATCAACATCCTGCCATACTCCATAGAATTTTTCATCTGTGTCTGATGGTTTTGATGAGCTGTAGCGAAGGACTGTTGCCTTTGTTTCGCTGGCAAAAAGATTTCCCCAGGTTCCGCCGCTTGCTGGTCCTGTTCCTGGTTCATCACCGCCAAAATCAAAAATAGAATAGTCGCCCTGGCTCTGATTTGCGTAAATAAGACGTTTGTCTGCAACGTAATCTTCCATATTGCCATACCAGTTCTGATGGTCAGGTACGATTTTTGTAATTACAGAAATATATGGGCGAAGAACTCCGCGTCCGCGTAAATCTGCAAGCTGCCATGAAGAAAATTCAATTACAACTGGAGTGTCGCTTGAAACTTCGTCTATAAAAGTAAGCGGGCTTACAGTAATGTTTCCGCCTAAAAAGCTTTTGTATCCAGCCTGAGTAAGTCCGTAGTGAATTGCGCTTACGGTAGAAGATTTGCCCTTGCTTCCTGTAACTGCAATAATCGGACAGTTTGTAAAACGTAAAAAGATGCTAAGATCAGTTTCAATAGCTTTTGCAGCTGCAAGGTATTTGTTCCCTTCGTATTTGATTCCAGGATTTTTAATAACGCAGTCGGCATTTTCAAAATCTTCTATGCGGTGTTCGCCAAGATGAAAAGTAAGATTTTTAATAGGAAGACTTTTATCGTTCATCAGAGCGTCTACAGACGGTTTAAGCTGTTCTGCAGTTTTCATGTCGGTAGAAATAACATAAGCACCTTTTTTTAAAAAGAAACGTACTGCTGCAAGGCCGCCGCCATTTAGGCCTAAGCCCATAACGGTTACGTGTTTGCCTTTGATATCTTCAAGAGAGGAAAATGCGCATTGAGATGAATACGAATGAAACTGCATAGAAGGTCTCCAAATATAAAAAAAAGGACTTTTTCGTTGCCGAAAAAGTCCGTCTTGCCGGGAACCGGGGTCGAACCGGCACGTCAATTGCTTGACACAGGATTTTAAGTCCTGGGCGTCTACCAGTTCCGCCATCCCGGCAAGTGATTTTATAATAGTAGAAAAATGCAAAAGTTTCAATGCAGGTTACAAATTTTCTTATATCTGCTAGAATACGCACTATGATTAAAGATTGTCATGGAGTACCGCTTCCTGTTTTTGCGGATGGAAAAGTTGTTGATGTAAAGCTTGTGGAAGGAGCAAATCCTTCTGGTTCTGTAAAAAATCTTATAATTAAGATGAAAAATGGCGAACTGCCGCTTGCCGGGCAGTTTTATATGCTCCATGCAAAACGAAGTAATGTAATTTTGCCTCGCCCAATCAGTGTTTTTCATTCTGAACGCTGCGCTGATGGCGGTGTGGAAATTCAGTTTTTAATTTTAGTAAAAGGAAAGGGAACTGTAGAACTTACATCTTTGCGTCCTGATGATGA
>JAILHD010000094.1 GCA_024696155.1 Treponema sp.
ACATGTGTCGTTTGCATTAAGTTTTGTGAGTATAGTAGAAAATCTGGAAAATGAAAATATATTTGTGAAGCTTTCTAGTACATATTGACAATCATCTATGTATCGTTTATAGTGCAACATATAGATACTTATCAATATGAGGTTGCCTATGAATGAAACAGAAATCGCTCTTATATGCAAGGCGTTGGGAGATGAAAACCGCGTTCAGATTATTAAAATGCTGACAGGCGGGGAATTGTGTGCCTGTAAAATTCTTGACGCTTTTAATATTACTCAGCCCACTCTTTCTCATCACATGAAGATTCTTACAGAATGTAATCTTGTCAATTCGAGAAAAGAAGGAAAGTGGACTTATTATTCAATAAACTGCAAAAAGTTTTCTGAATTCAAAAGTGCTGTCTCTGAGTTTACCTGTAAAACTTCTCCTGCAAAAAAATCAGCTGGAAAATGCTGCTGTAAGGAATAGGAATTATGGGCAGTTTTATTCAGAAACAGCTTCTTGGGATGCAGTGGCTTAAGACTCTTATCGGAAAAATGCTTTCTGTTGCCGGACTTGATATCGAAAGCCGCTTTGGTGGAAGCCTTCACTTTTTCCTTTATGATGTATTTAAAATCACAATTCTTCTTTTTGTGCTGATATTTTTGATTTCATATATTCAGTCATATTTTCCGCCTGAAAGAAGTAAAAAAATACTTTCGCATTGCAAGGGATTTTCTGCTCGGATAATTTCTGCGCTTTTGGGAACCGTGACATCCTTTTGTTCCTGTTCTTCAATTCCACTTTTTATGGGATTTACAACGGCAGGTCTTCCGCTTGGAGTTACCTTTAGTTTTTTGATTTCTTCTCCTATGGTTGATTTTGCTTCACTCATTTTGCTGACTAGTATTTTTGGCTGGAAGATTGCGATTGCCTATGTTGTGTTGGGGCTTGTTGTTGCTGTAACCGGCGGAACAATAATAGAAAATCTTCATATGGAAGATCAGGTTGCTGATTTTATTCGTAATGGAAAAAGTGTTTGCCTTGCAGAAGAAAAGCTATCGCAGAAACAGAGATTTATTTCTGCATTGCACTCTGTTTCCGATACTCTCAAAAAAGTCTTTCCTTATATTCTTTTGAGTGTGGCATTGGGCGCAATAATTCATAACTGGATTCCTGAGGACTGGATTGTCAGCCTGCTTGGTAAGAAAAATCCGCTTGGTGTAATTCTTGCAGTCTTTGCGGGCATTCCCATGTATGCAGATATTTTTGGCTGTATTTCAATTTCTGAAAGCCTCTTAATGAAAGGGGCACTTTTGGGAGTTGTCCTGAGTTTTATGATGGCAGTAACGACTTTGAGTTTACCTTCGCTGATTATGCTTAAAAAGGCGATAAAAACAAAGCTGCTGGTAACTTTTGTTTCAATCTGTGTAGCCGGAATAATTCTTGTGGGATATTTTTTTAATTTTTTTGAAGCAATATTTTTATAAATTTGGAAAGGAGAATGGTATGGAAAATCTTTCAATTAAAGTTTATGGCAGCGGCTGCAAGGGATGCCAAAGTTTACATCAGAATGTGATTGACGCTCTGGCTGAAATGAATGTTGCGGCTGACGTTCAATACATTACAGACATGCAGAAAATTATGGAAAGCGGAGTTATGGGGCTGCCAGCTCTTGCGGTGAATGATAAGATTGTTTCGGCTGGAAAAGTCTTAAGTGTGACAGAAGTAAAAAAGTATCTGGGATAGGAAATATGAATCACAAAGAAAAAGCGGTAAATTATTTTTCGTAGAAATACAGCATAAGTGATTGTCATGCTGGCATAGGTGTTCATCCCCTTTTTATATTTTCTTTCTTTTGCCCTAAATAAATGATAGAATAAATTTATGATTTACTTTGTAGGTGCCGGCTGTGGGGCAGAGGATTTAATTACTGTTCGCGGAATGAGGCTTTTAGAAAAAGCCGATGTGATTATTTATGCCGGTTCTCTTGTAAACCCAAAGCTTTTGGAATATGCACACAAAAACTGCCAGATTCATAACAGCGCAACAATGACGCTGGAAGAAGTAATCAGCGTTATGAAAGATGCAGAAGAAAGCGGCAGAAATTGCATACGCCTTCACACTGGAGACCAGAGTGTTTATGGCGCTGTGCGGGAACAGATGGATGAACTTGACCGTCTTGGAATTAAATACGAAAGTGTCCCGGGCGTAAGTGCATGTTTTGGCGCCGCAGCAAGTCTTAACCTTGAATACACATTGCCAGGAGTTTCACAGTCGCTTATTATTACTAGAATGGAAGGAAAAACTTCTGTTCCAGAGAGTGAAAGCATTCAGAGTTTTGCAAAACATCACGCTTCTATGGCAATTTATTTGAGTAGCGGAATGACGGAACAACTTTCCCGCCGTTTGATTGAAGGCGGTTATGAACCAAAAACTCCAGCCGCAATCGTTTATAAAGCTACCTGGCCGGATGAAAAAAAATACCTTTGCACGATAGAAACGCTGGCAAAAGTTGCTGCTGAACATAAAATCACAAAAACAGCATTGATTCTTGTTGGCGATGCAATTGCACAGGCAAACGGAAAAGCCGATTATCAAAAATCCCGACTTTATGCAGCAGATTTTGAAACCGAATTCCGTAAGCCTAAGGCAGGTGCAAAATGATAATCTGTGTCTGCTCATTTTCCGACCAGGGAACCGAATGGGAAAAAGTCCTCAAATTTCAGATGCCGGATGTTCATTGGGTCATAAAACCACACGAAGAAAAGACAGCTGAATGGGTAAAAATTCAGTTTTCAAAACGCCTTCCAATTTTGTTTATTGGCTCGGTAGGAATAGCAGTGCGCATAATTGCGCCGCTGGTAAAAGATAAATTTTTAGACAGCCCTGTAATGGTTATGGACGAAGGAGGACGAAACCTTATTCCAATCTTGAGCGGACACATTGGCGGCGCAAACGAAATTGCACTAAAAATTTCAGCAAAAATCGGCGCAAATCCTGTTATTACAACTTCTACAGACGTGCACAATGTCTTTTCTATCGACGTTTTTGCGCAGAAAAATGCCCTCAAAATTATGAATCGCGACGCCATCAAAACAGTTGCAAAGAAATTCATTTCACAAAAGGAAATCTGGCTCAAAGTTCCACGCCTTTTTGATCTTGGAGATGAACCAATCCCAGAATCAATTGTATTCGCCTATGATGATGAGCCCATTTCTTGTGATGCAGAAATCGTTTTGTCAGAAAAAGCTGCACGGCAAAGCATAAAAGTCTCTCCTGATACGCTGATTCTTGTGCCAAAAAAATACTGCATAGGAGTTGGCTGCAAAAAAGGCAAGTCCTTTGAAGAACTGAACGCCTTTTTACAAGCCACACTTGGCGGGCATGACGAAGACTTTTTAGAAAATATTGCCGCCTTTGCTTCCATTGACGTAAAAAAAGACGAGCTCGGACTGATTAATCTTGCACAGTACTATCATGTAAATTTCAAGACCTTTTCTGCCGCAAAACTGGAAGCCCAGCCAGAGCCAGAAGGCGGATTTACATCATCAGATTTTGTAAAGGAAGTTACCGGCGTTTCAAACGTTTGTGAGCGTTCTGCACTTGCTTGCGCGGGAGAAGGGGCCCGCCTTATAATAAAAAAACAGACAGCAAACGGAATGACCCTTGCCGTTGCAGAACGCATTCCTAAAATCACCACGTGGAGAACAAAATAATCATGATATATATAGTAGGAATTGGGCCTGGAAAGTCCGACGGCATGACAATCGAAGCAAAAAATGCGCTTGAAGCCTCCGATGTAATTGTGGGCTACGGCGTTTATATCGATCTTGTGCGTGACGCATTCCCAGACAAGCAGTTTGCACAGACCTCAATGGGAAAAGAAATTGAACGCTGCAAACTTTGTTTTGATTTTGCACAGGAAGGCAAAGCCGTTTCTATGATTTGCAGCGGCGATTCAGGTGTTTACGGAATGGCAGAACCCGTTTTATCCCTTCAAAAAGAAAATTCTGTCTACCAGAGGGTAGAAGTTTGCGTTATTCCAGGAGTTACAGCAGCCACAAGCGGGGCGGCAGTTTTGGGCGCGCCTCTCAATCACGATTTCTGCGTCATCAGCCTTAGCGACCTGCTCACTCCCCGGGAAATAATAGAAAAACGACTCCGCGCCGCAGTTGAAGGCGATTTTGCAATGGCAATTTATAATCCTTCCAGCCACAAACGTGCAGATTACCTTAAAAAGGCCTGCCAGATAATGCTGGATGCAGGTGCCTCGCCAGACCGCGCATGCGGTTACGTCAAAAATATCGGCCGGGAAGGCACCGAGTCCCACACTTGTACGCTAAAAGAACTTCAGACTGCTCAGGTCGACATGTTTACCACCGTTTTTATCGGCAATTCCCAGTCGCAAATAGTAAAAACGGACGCAGGCACAAAACTTCTTACAAAACGCGGGTATAAAATATGAAAATCCTGATTTTTGGCGGAACCACCGAAGGCCGTCAGATAGCTGAATGCCTTGCAAAAAACAAAATCCACTGCGAAGTCTGCGTTGCAACTAAATACGGCAGCGAAATGCTTTCCAATTCCGAATTTCTCCGCATTCGTCAGGGCCGTCTTACCTCCGATGAGATGACTGCGCTTCTGAGTTCAGACAATTTTTCCGCCCTGATTGACGCAACTCATCCGTACGCTGTAGAAGTTTCTAAAAATATCCGCGAGGCAGTAAAAAAATATGATGACGCCATCCCTTCTGGCGACGTAAAAAAATCCCTTCCATTACTGCGGTTTTCACGGCAAGGTGCGAATAAGGCGTATTCCAACATACCAGCGTCCTTCCCGGATGCAGGTGCCTGTGCCCAGGCGCTAAAATCTACCAGCGGAAAGATTCTTCTTACCACAGGCTCCAAAAACCTCTCCGTTTTCTGCGCAGATCCAGAGCTACGCTCGCGTTTGATTGTACGCACACTTCCGTCGCAAGAGAGCCTTGAACTTTGCACTAAAAATGGGCTCGAAGGCCATCAGATTCTTGCAATGCAAGGCCCCTTTTCTAAAGAAATGAATGTAGCCCTTATCCGAGAATACGGAATTTCTGTTCTTGTAACAAAAGAAAGCGGGGCAGCAGGCGGATTTTCAGAAAAACTAGAGGCCGCCAAAGAGTGCGGAATTCAGTGCTTTGTGATTGAAAAACCTAAAGCTTTGGATAATTCTTTTCAGACCTTCAGCGCTCTTTATGCCCATCTGGAAGAAATTCTGCAGACAAAAATCAATTATCTTCCAAAAATCAATATTACTCTGATTGGTGCAGGAATGGGCTCGCCAGATGGAATGACTGTAGAAGCGCAAAAGGCTCTTCAAAACGCAGATTATATTTTTGGCGCAGAACGACTTCTTTCTATTGCACAGATCGGCAAAAAAAAATCTGATGCAAAAAAATTCGCCTTCTACCTTGCAAAAGACATTCTTCCTGTTTTGCAGGAAGCAAGAAAAACTTCAGCTTCAAATCTTAATGCTGTTGTTCTGTTTTCTGGCGATACAGGTTTTTATAGCGGGGCAGATGCCTTTTATAACGAAGCAGAAAAGCTGCCCGATACAGAAGTCAAAATCATTCCTGGAATTTCTTGTGTGCAGTATTTATGCGCAAAATTCCATAAAAACTGGCAGAATTACGAATTTTTGAGTCTTCACGGCGTTAAAAAGTCTGATTGGATTAACAAATTATCAGATATAGTTAACAAAAGTAGACAAATATTCTTTATTACATCATCTTTTATGGATATTCAGGCTCTTTCGGAAGAAATTTTGAAGCTTTTACATTCAAAATCAGCTGATGAAGACAGTGTAAAAGTCCTTATTGGCTTTAATCTTTCTTACCCGGACGAAAAATTGTTTACAATTTCGCTAAAAGAATGCGCAAAAATCTCAACTCCCGGGCTTTATTGCGGTATAATTGAACTATGAAGCAGATTACTCCCGGCATTTCAGATTCAGAATTTATTCGCTCAAAAGTTCCAATGACAAAAGAAGAGGTCAGGGCAGTTTCAATCTGCAAGCTTCGTCTTGAACAAAACTCCGTTGTTTACGATATTGGAAGCGGAACAGGTTCAATTGCAGTAGAAATTGCGCGTCTTTCTAGTAAACTCAAAGTTTTTGCAATAGAAACAGCTTCAGAAGCCGTAGATTTGATACGTCAGAATGTCAAAAAGTTTGAACTCGATAACATTCAGATTGTAAAAACTCTTGCTCCAGAAGGCCTTAATGAACTGCCGCCCGCAACGCATGCGTTTATTGGAGGCACAAAAGGGCAGTTTAAAGAGATTTTATCAGCCCTTATCAAAATAAATCCCAAAATGCGGGTTGTTGTGAATGCAGTTACACTTGAATCAATAAGTACAATCCGGTCTGTTCTTTCAGACCTTCAAATAAATTATGAATATATTTTGATGAATGTTTCGCGCTCAGAAAGCACGGGCAAATATCATCTTACAAAGGCAGAAAATCCTGTTTATATTTTTTCTTTTAATTTAAATGATGTGGAGAACGCCTGATGTGTGGCAAAAAACTCCCAAGAATCGTAATTTCAGCCCCAAAAAGCGGAAGTGGAAAAACGCTCGTTACAATCTCTTTGATGGGCGCATTTCTGGCACAAAAAAAATCACTTCGCGCGTTCAAATGCGGACCGGACTACATAGACCCGATGTTCCACAAAAAAATCCTTGGAATTACATCAAAAAACCTTGATTTATTTTTTACAAACGAAGAGCAGACCCGCGCAATTTTTGCACAAGATAATGACTCCGAACTTTCCATAATAGAAGGCGTTATGGGCTTGTACGACGGAACAGGCGGAATTTCTGAAGAAGCGTCTACCTGGCATCTTGCAAAAACTTTACAGGCTCCAGTTATTCTTGTAATCGACGCAAAAGGCATAGGACTTTCTATTGTGGCAGAAATTCAGGGCTTTTTAGGAATGGACAGCGCGCATCTTATAAAAGGCGTGATTTTGAACAATATTCCTAAGTCGTTTTTTGATCAGATTAAGCCCGTAATTCAGGAAAAATGTGGCGTACAGGTGCTCGGATTTTTTCCGTTCCAAAAGGATATAGAAATTGAAAGCCGGCATCTTGGCCTAAAATTGCCAGATGAGATTGAAAATATCAAAGAAATGGCTGCAAAAGCTGCAGAAAAAATAGCAAAAACCGTGGATTTGGACGCAATAGTAAAAATTGCAGAAGACGCGGCAGAAGTTACTTATGATGAAAAATCTGGCATTGGGGGCGGGGAGAAGGCATTATCTGATACTGGTCCGGCACGTGTGCGTATTGCCGTTGCAAAGGACGAGGCGTTCTGCTTTTACTACGAAGATAACCTAAAGCTTTTGGAATCTTTTGGCGCAGAAATTGTTGAATTTTCGCCGATTCATGATAAAT
>JAILHD010000097.1 GCA_024696155.1 Treponema sp.
ACGTTTTCAAAAACGTTAAGAACCGGAATAAGGTTGAAAGTCTGAAAAATAAATCCAAGATTTTTACGACGTAATTCTGTCAGCATAGAATCAAGTTTTCGTGGAATATGATTTGTTTTAGAAAGTTCCATTCCATTGTAAACGTCATTTCCGTTAAGAATAATTTTTCCGCTTGTAGGAAGGTCAATAAGACCAATCATATTAAGAAGGGTAGATTTTCCTGAACCAGATGGGCCCGAAATTGCTGCAAATTCACCTTCATTTATAGAAAAACTTGCATCTGCAACGGCATTAACTTCAACCTTTTCCATCTGATAGATTTTATAAACATTCTGTAATTCAATAACTGCTGACATAATAATTCATTATATCATATAAAAAAGGCAATTTCTATATATGTTTAAATTTGAGGTAATATCATTTCTTTGATATAATATTATATTATGAAAATTATTCCGATTATTCTTAGTGGTGGGGCTGGTACACGCCTTTGGCCGCTTTCTGTTAATGACCATCCAAAGCAGTTTTTACCTTTAGTAACTGAAAAAACTATGATTCAGGAGACCTTGCTGCGTCTAAAAGGTCTTGAACTTGGTGCTCCTATTGTTTCTTGTGGAGAAGGTCATCGTTTTTTTGTTGCTCAGCAGGTTGGCGAAGTAAGTGATTCAAAACCTACTATTATTCTTGAACCTATGGCAAAAAATACAGCTCCAGCAATTGCTGCTGCTTGTGTTGCTGCCCAGAAGCAAGATAAAGATTGCGTTGTAATTGTTCTTCCAAGTGATCACGTTATTAGAGATGTGAAGTCTTTTCAGAAGGCTGTAGAAATTGCGGCAAAAGATGCTTACAACAATAATAGCCTTGTAACATTTGGAATCGTTCCAACCTTTGCTTCTACAGGCTATGGCTATGTTAAAGCCTGCGGCAAGGAAGAGGGGGGCGTTTTTACCCTTGAACGCTTTGTTGAAAAGCCTTGTTTGGAAAAAGCTCAGGAATATCTTGCAAGTGGTGAGTATTCTTGGAACAGCGGTATGTTTGTATTCCGTCCAGGTGTATTTATTGAAGAGCTTAAAAAACATAATCCAGAGATGGCTGATTTGAGCGTTGCATCTTTTGAGAAAGCTAAAACAGACATTGATTTTATCCGCCTTGATGCAGAGTCTTTTGGTCAGATTAAAGGTGATTCAATTGACTACGCTGTAATGGAAAAAACAAAACTTGGTCGCATTGTAAAACTTAATGCTGGTTGGGATGATGTTGGGTCTTGGTCTGCCTTGTATGAAATTGGCTCAAAAGATTCTGATGAAAACGTTATTAAAGGCGATGTTATTGCCCTTAATGCAAAAAAATCTTATATACGTTCAGAAATGAATCGTCCAGTATCTGTAATCGGGCTTGAAAATCTTGTTGTTGTAGATAGTTCTGATGGACTTTTAATTTCTACAATGGATAAAATTCAGGATGTTAAAAAAGTTGCTGAAGAAATAAAATCGAGAGGGTAAAATATGAAAGGTATTATTCTTGCAGGTGGTTCTGGAACACGACTTTATCCAATCACAAAGGCTGTAAGTAAGCAGATTCTTCCGCTTTATGACAAACCAATGATTTACTATCCTTTGAGTGTGCTTATGCTTGCAGGAATACGCGAAGTTTTGATTATTTCAACACCCCGCGACCTTCCATGTTTTAAGGAGTTATTTGGCGATGGTGCCTGGCTTGGCATGAAGTTTGAATATGCCGTACAGGATAAACCTCGCGGACTTGCCGATGCCTTTATTGTAGGTAAAGATTTTATTGGCAATGATGATGTAGCCCTTGTTCTTGGTGATAATATTTTTTATGGACAAAGATTTACTTCTACCTTAAAAAATGCTGCAGAAAAAGTTCGGACCCAAAAGGGAGCTGTGATTTTTGGTTATTATGTTGCAGATCCAACTGCTTATGGCGTTGTTGAATTTGACAAAAATGGTAATGCTCTTGGCATTGAAGAAAAACCTAAAGTGCCAAAATCTAATTATGCCGTTCCTGGACTTTATTTTTACGACAATTCTGTTGTAGAAATTGCAGCAAATATTAAACCAAGTGCTCGCGGCGAGATTGAAATTACTGCAGTAAATAATGAATATCTGGCTCGTAAGCAGTTAAAAGTTGAACTTTTAGGCCGTGGTATGGCCTGGCTTGACACTGGTACTTATGACGGTCTTTTGGAAGCAAGTAACTTTATTGCAACAATAGAAAAACGTCAGGGACTCTATGTAAGCTGTATAGAAGAAATTGCTTATGCAAACGGCTGGCTTACAAAACAAAATCTTTTGGATTTAGCAAAAGGCTATAAAACTGATTACGGCAGATATCTTGAATTTATTGCGAACAACTAGAGGAAGTTATGTCTTTTGAATTCAAAAAATGCGATATAGAAGGGCTTTACGAAATTCAGCCTAAAATTTTTGGAGATAATCGCGGATATTTTTTAGAAACATACAGCGATCGTGATTTTTTTGAAGCCGGACTCACTATGAAGTTTGTTCAGGATAATCAGTCTAAATCTACAAAAAATGTTCTTCGTGGCCTTCATTTTCAAAAACAGCACCCACAGGGAAAGCTTGTAAGAGCTCTTGAAGGCAAAGTTTACGATGTAGCTGTAGATTTAAGATTGGGGAGTGCAACTTTTGGAAAATACTATGGCGTAATTCTTGATAGCGAAAAGCAGAATATGTTTTATATTCCAGAAGGTTTTGCACATGGATTTTGTGTTCTAACAGATACTGCAACATTTGCATACAAGTGCACAGACTTCTACCACCCGGAAGACGAAGGGGGACTTATGTGGAATGATCCTGCCATTGGAATTGACTGGGAAGGTGTTTGCCCCGGTATTAGTCAAAATGCCAATTTGAGTGAAAAGGACAAAAAACACCCTGCGTTTAGTCTGGAGAATAAATATTTTGATTTATTGGGAAAATGGATTAACAGATAGATTTATTCGTATTTAAATCTTTCATTCTTAATAAATCTTTCTAAACTTGTCTGCCATTCTGGAATCTTAATTTTTAATTCCTTAATGATTTTGTCTTTGCTCAAAACTGAATATGCAGGG
>JAILHD010000114.1 GCA_024696155.1 Treponema sp.
ATCTTCTTAGAAGGCTTCCGGGACGGAATTCCAATCGGCCTCGGATATTTTGCCGTATCATTTTCACTTGGAATTGTTGCAAGAAACGCAGGCCTCAACGCCATTCAGGGCTTCTTTGCAAGCTTTTTCTGTGTTGCCTCTGCCGGTGAATATGCACTTTTCACCTCAATTCAGTCAGCCGCAACCTTTTTAGAAATCGCAATCATCACTCTAGTAGTTAATGCCCGCTACCTGCTTATGAGCTGCTCTTTAAGCCAGAAGTTTTCCCCAGACGCAGGATTACTCCACCGCCTTTTTGTAGGCTTTGGCGTAACCGATGAAATTTTTGGCATCAGTTTTGGACGCCGTGGCACGCTTGAGCCATTTTATAATTACGGTGCCATCGCCGTTGCCGTGCCTCTTTGGAGTATTGGAACATCCCTTGGAATCATCGCAGGAAACTTCCTTCCAGTCCGCATAGTCAGCGCACTTTCAGTTGCCCTCTACGGAATGTTTCTTGCAATCATAATCCCTCCTGCCAAGCGCAGCCTGACAATAGCCATTGCACTGGCCGTAAGTTTTTCTGCAAGCTGGCTTTGTACAATTCTGCCGCTTGTAAAAGAACTTTCCGGCGGAACCAGAACCATAATTCTTACAGTTGTAATTGCCGCTGCCTGCGCCATCATCAAACCAATTCCGGAGAATCTGAATGAATAAAAATCTATATATTGCTCTGGCAATCTTCACAGCTGCCGCAGTTTCATACATAATCCGCGTACTGCCTCTTACCCTCATTCGTAAACAGATTAAAAACCGCTTTATCCGCTCTTTTTTATACTATGTTCCATACGTAACCCTTGCCGTAATGACCTTTCCAGCCATCGTTCAGGCAACACAGTCCCCAATTGCCGGAATCGCTTCACTCGTACTAGGAATCATCCTTTCACTTGCCGGTGCCGGACTCTTCCCCGTAGCATGTTCATGCTGCGCAGCAGTTTTTCTGATTGAGTTATTCGTATAAGCAATATAAAATAATTCTATGTGTAAAAAATGCGGAACACCAATGCCAACTGGCTCAATCTATAGAGATTCAATCTGCCCAAACTGCGGGGCAGACTTACATTCCTGCATAAACTGTAAGTTCTACGCATCTGGCAGCCACTACGACTGCCACGAAACCATAGAAGAACCTGTACGTGATAAGGACCGCTCAAACTTCTGCGACTTCTTTATGCCCGCGGTAATAGGCACTGGCTCGGGCTTGGCAGGAGGCACCCCCGCCGACAAAGCCCAGAAAGCCCGCGACGCCTTTAACGCACTGTTTTCATAAAAAATTCATCTTACAAAAATTTGTTCTCCCTCAATTTTAGTCGTATAATTACCTCTATGAGTAACTTTATCCTTTCAAATTTAATGTGGATCTGGCTGGGAGCTTTCATCGTTTTTATAATTATAGAAGCTGCAACTCAGGCTCTAACCACCATTTGGGCTGCAATTTCAGCTTTTTTGATGATTTTTCTTTCAAAAACTAATATGCCTGTCCGCTGGCAGATTCTGCTTTTCCTAATCATCACAATTCTGCTGATTGTTTTTACCAGGCCTTTCGCAATCAAAAAACTTAAGCTTGGCAAAGACAAAATGAACGTAAACGCCCTCGAAGGCCAGGAAATTCTTATCACAAAGAAAATCACTCAGTTTGAAAAAGGCGAAGGAAAAGCCAAAAACGGCGTAATCTGGAGCGTTACATCGGCAGACAGTTCGGAAATTGCCGAAAATACAGTTTGTATTGTAAAAAAAGTAAACGGAAACACACTGGAAGTTTCTGCAAAATAAAAAAAAGAGGTGATTATATGTTTTATGTAATTATTGGTATTTTTGTAGTATTACTTATTTTAATTTTAAAAAATGTCCGCCTGGTTTCACAGTCAGAAGCAAAGGTTATCGAACGTCTTGGTGCCTATGCAACCACCTGGGGCGTTGGAATCCATGTAAAGCTTCCTTTTATTGACCGCATTGCAAACACCGTAAGTCTAAAAGAAAAAGTATTTGATTTTCCTCCTCAGCCTGTAATCACAAAAGATAATGTTACAATGATGATTGATACCGTTGTTTATTTTCAGATTACAGATCCAAAACTCTACACCTATGGCGTTGAACGCCCAATAAACGCTTTGGAAAACCTTAGCGCAACAACACTCCGAAACATCATTGGTGAGCTGGAACTCGACCAGACTTTGACCAGCCGCGACGTAATCAATACAAAAATGCGCTCAATCCTTGATGAAGCAACCGACCCATGGGGAATCAAGGTAAACCGCGTAGAAGTTAAAAATATCGAACCTCCAAACGCAATCCGAGAGGCAATGGAAAAACAGATGCGTGCCGAACGTGAACGCCGCGAACAAATTTTGATTGCAGAAGGACACAAGCAGGCAGCCATTCTGGAAGCAGAAGGTAAAAAACAGTCGATGATTCTTGAAGCAGAAGCACAAAAAGAAGCTGCTGTTCAGAAGGCACGTGGAGAAGCACAGGCAATTCTTGAAGTTCAAAAGGCCACTGCAGAAGGTATTGCAATGATTCGCGAAGCAAAAGCTGACGAAGCAGTAATTAAAATACGCAGTCTTGAAGCTCTAGAAAAAGTTGCCGACGGCCAGTCTACAAAAATCATCATTCCGTCAGATATTCAAAACCTGGCAGGCCTTGTAACAAGCATCAAAACGCTTGCAAAATAGAGCTATTTATAAAATTTGCCCTTTCTCCAATGTGTGATATAATTTTTATGATTACACACTGGAGAAACTATGGAAAAAGTCGACTGGCTGTATTTTCAGGTTAACCTTGTCTGCCTTATGGTTATGGCAAAACTCTGGTTAACGGTTTTCTACGATTACAAATCACAATATGAATCCCGTTTATTCTCTCTTGTTCTTATTTCCACCACAATTTTTACAGTCTCAGATTTAGGATGGATTATTTTTACATCCCTGCTTTTTCCTGGTAACATTATTGTTAATTATATAGTAAACAATGTTTATTTTATTGCGTCGGCATTTATAGGAATCACCTGGTTCTGGTTCTGCGAATATATTCTTGGATACCAGCTAAAAAAGAAAGGAATCCTGAATATTATAAGCCACCTGCCATTTCTAGCACTTGTTTTAATGACCCTTTCTTCGCCCTTAACACATTTTATTTTTTATATAGACAGCGCAAACGTTTATCACCGAGGACCTTTTTACCAGCTTCAGGTATGGTGCATGAACATCTACTTTGTAATTACAAGCATTCAGGGAATCATCAAACTTTTTGATAAAAACGAAATCGCCATGAAGAAGAAGTACATTTCTATTTCTACGCTGATTTTGTGGGCTTTTGTTGCACAAATGATTCAGGTTTGCATTCCCGGTTACCCGACGATAGAAATTGGACTTACAATGGCGCTATTAAGTGTTTACGTAGAACTCAGAAACTCTATTATTTCGCTTGATCAACTTACGCAGATTAATAACAGAAGCCATCTTTTAAAATATCTTTCGCAAAAATTTAAGATTTTTGAAAACAATGATGATTCAAATAAAAATCTTTATCTTCTTGTGCTTGATGTTGATGATTTTAAGAAAATTAACGATAAATACGGTCACATAGAAGGAGACTTTGCCTTAAAACTTGTTGCAACATCTCTTAAAAAAGTTGCCGCAAACACAAACTGCTTTATCTCTCGTTATGGTGGAGATGAATTTGTTGTTGTCTGCGAAAAAGAAACCGATGCACAGACCGATGAACTTTGCGAAATTATCAAAAATGAAATTTTAAATGCCAGCTTTGATACAGACAAAAAATATCAGATTTCTGTTTCTGTAGGTTATGCTAAAAAAGATGCTGCAAATCACACTGTTGCCGATCTTATTAAAACTGCCGATGAGGCAATGTATAAAAATAAGCAGGCTAACAAACAAAAATCACTTTCGTAATCTGTAGACCTTAGAATTTCTTTTTGTGTTCCAAAGGGCTTTACGCTCTGCAGGAAGGTCATCAATTACACCAAGCTCAAATCCCAGATTTTCAAACCAGTCTGCGGCCTGAGTAGTCATAATAAAAACTCTGGCGGCATTTTTCATTTTTGCCACACTTATAAGATGCTTTACAAGTTTAAGTCCAATTCCCATGTGGGTAAATTTTTCGTCCACGGCAACGGCTGCAATTTCTGCCTGACCATCCGAATAAAAGTGAAGGGCACTGCAGGCGTGAACACCACCGTCGATTTCGTACACCACAAAATCAGAAAGTTCAGTTGAAAGCTGCTGTTCAGATCTTGGAAGCAGTTTTCCGCTTTCGATGAACGGACGCATAATGCCAAGCACAGCTGGAATATCGGTTTGTTCCATAGTACGGATTTTTCCGTAATTGCTGGTATAAATCATTGTACCAGAACCAAG
>JAILHD010000090.1 GCA_024696155.1 Treponema sp.
TTGCGATAAAATCTGGTAAAGACGGAACGAATGTAAGCCTGATTTTGCCGATAGGAGTTTTTTGATGAAAGTTCTTTTGATTGATGACCACAACATGCTCCGGGAAAGTCTTGTCCTTGCCCTTAAAAAAGAATGTCCTGATTTTGATTTTTTGCAGGCATCGACAGGAGACGAGGCAAAAGAGATTCTTGTTAAAAATGATGACTGCAGGATGATTGTTTTAGACCTGCAGATTGGAAAAGAAAACGGGCTTTTTATTTTAAGTGAACTCAGGGCTGTAAGACCTGAAATTAAAACACTTGTATGCTCTGCTTTTTCTGAGCCGTTGACGGTTGAAAACGCAATCAGCGATAAAGTTCAGGGCTATATTACAAAAACATCTGACCTTCCGGAAATTGCCCTTGCGGTAAAAATGGTTGCATCCGGAAAAGAATATTTTTGTACGGAAGCCCTTAATGTAATGAAGGCAAATGTAAACGCTTCAAAATTTGCAAGCGGACTCCTTGATTCGCCTGACCGAACCACAAGACTTTTTGCAAGCTACAAATCTCTTTCTCCAAAGGAAAAAGAGATTTTTGGGCTTTTGGCGCAAGGTTTTTCCGTCTCTGAAATTGCCCGGAAGCTTGGAAAATCCATAAAGACCGTAGAAAATCAGCGGACGGCAGTTTATGAAAAAATGGAGCTTCACGGAATGGGAGAGCTTGCTGAAGGGGCCAGGCTGCTGGGATATTTCTGATTCAGCCAGTGGTTGATTTACTGAATAAAACTCTCCCAGGGCTGCTCTTTTAATTTTCCGTTTGAAAAAATAAAGACTGTAATTTTATCGTCAAAAATTTTTCCGAAAGCGTGAAGTTTTCCTTTGCTGCACATTCTAAGATGATTTTGTAAAAAGCTTTCATCGTCTATAAGAATTCCAAAATGTGCATTTCCAGAATTTTCTGCAAATTTCGCCATTTTCAAGAGTTCTCCGAAAATTTTATGAAGTCCATTGTATTTATCTGGGGAGTTAAAACTTTTTGCCTCAATAAACCAGTCTGTTCCCTTTAAGTCAGTATATTGAACATCAGCTTTTGTATTACTGCGGCAGTTAAAGTTATTATGAGAATCAGCTTTTATATCTTTAATTTTTACCTCTTTGAAGGAATCTATAAGTTTCTGTTCCCACGATTTATTCATAGCTTTCATAAGATATTACCTCACAAAAAAAATGACAACATTTTCTTCTTAAACTTCTATACATTTTATCTTATAGAGGATCAACTCTATCCACATAAACCTTTATTTCAATATCTTCGTTTCCAACTACTACTGAAGTTATGTTACCTTCATAATATATTGTTACTTTATACTCTGAACTTTCTGTAATATAAAGTGTACATTTCTCTTCTCCGTTATGACCATAACCATAAATGATTGTTGGAAATTCTACTTCTGTACCTTCTTTCAGATTTTTATAATCAGGTAAACTGTTCAAAAGGTCTGCAACTGGTTGCTGTGCAGGTTTTTCTGTAATAAAAGTAATTGAATAACCTTGAGGCTCTGTAACTGTTGGTTCTTCAGGGTTACTTGACGGATTTGCACAAGAGAAAAGTACAAAAACCATCACCAAAATACTTAAAATCTTAAAAATCTTCTTCATTTTAATCTCCTCACTTTGACTTACAAAAGCTGAATCATCTCCCGTTTTTGATACTTGATTTTACAATCCCATGAATGTTCTTGTCTTGAAGTCCTTAATTCAAAGTTTTTAGGAATTTTTCCCAAAAGCAACAACAATAAATTTGACAACAAATATGTTGTAATATATAATACAAATAGTTACTGGAGGTGGCATTATGAAAGCAATGAACGCATTAAACGTGCTTGATTCTATAATTCCCATAAGTCTTTTTAATAAGGGACAGGCAAACAAGATTTTTGCTGATGTAAAAAAATTTGGAACTCGTATTGTTGTAAAAAACAATGCACCTGAATGTATTCTGATGAGTCCGCAAAGCTATCAGCAGATGATGGAAGAATATGAAAACGCAATCCTTGCGGCTGAGGCTGAAAAACGTCTGGCAAAAAACAGTGAATATATTTCGCATGATGCTGTTATGAAAGAATTTGGTCTTGAGGAGTCGGACTTAGACGATGTGGAAGTAAATCTGGAGTAAGAGATGGCTTGGGAAATAAAGTATCATCCGCTTGCAAAAGAAGAGCTTGCACGTCTTGACGGTTCTGTCCGTAAGATAGTTTTAAAAGGAATTATTAAAGTCTCTGCTAATCCAAAACCCCAAAGTGAAGGTGGCTATGGGAAGCCTTTAGGAAACAAAGCCGGTAATGATTTAACAGGACTGTTAAAGATAAAATACCGCGACATTGGAATCAGGGTTGTTTATAAACTTGTGGAAGATGAAGAAACGCACGATATGTATATTCTTGTAATTTCTGCAAGAGCTGATAACGAAGTTTACGATTTGGCTGGAAAAAGGAAATAGCACATAACATACAAAGTTTTATAATTTCCTATATGCAAACGACACGAAGTGGCGTATGTAATTTTATCACGCCGCTCTTGCGGCTTGCGCATACTCGCTTCGCTCGTTTGCATGAGAGGAAATTATTTAATACGCCGCTCTTGCGGCTTGCGCATAGCAAATCTCATGCTAAAATATTAATATGACAGAAACTTACATCCTTCAAAATCTTGTCGCCTTTGCTGACAGTGGAACACTTGTTGCCGCAAGTGAGATTGTGAATGTAACACAGCCGTCACTTACGCGTTCTCTTCAAAAACTGGAAGATATTCTTGGAGTACAACTTTTTGACAGGACGAAAAATACAATCTCTTTGAATCAGACCGGCCGACTTGCCGTGGACTATGCCCGCCGAATTCTTGCGCTTCAG
>JAILHD010000038.1 GCA_024696155.1 Treponema sp.
CTCAATAGCGTCCGAACCAAATACTCCTACTCCAAGACTCTTAGAGAACTTGCCGTCTTCGTAGTTCAGGAACTCAGTAGAAGACGGCAAGTTCTCTAAGAGTCTTGGAGTAGGAGTATTTGGTTCGGACGCTATTGAGAGCGGAATCCCTGCTGATGCATGGCGTTTCTATATTTTCTATAACCGCCCTGAAAAGCAGGACTATCAGTTCACCTGGAAAGACTTTATGGAAAAGCTTAACGGCGAGCTGATTGGTAACCTCGGAAACCTTGTAAACCGCACACTCTTGTTTGTAAATAAATATTATGAAGGAAAGATTCCTGATGCCCCAGTTGATGAAGAGCTCTGGACAAAGGTTCGCGAGCTTGAAGCTAAGGCAACAGCAAGCCTTGAATGGGCAGATTTGAAGGATGCTTTCCACACAATGTTTGAGATTTCTGATATCTGTAATAAGAAGTTCCAGGCAACTGAGCCTTGGAAGGCACGTACAGAAACCCCTAACGTGGCAGAAAGCCTTATCCACAACCTCTGTTATGTAATTAAGGATTTGATGATTATGATGAATCCTTATATGCCACAGTACACTCAGAAAATCATGAGCTACTTTGGAAAGTCTATTCAGGTTAAGAAGGTTGGAATGGAAACTCAGCCAGGCTACACCTGGGAAGATCTTGGTAAGCTCGAAGGCCTTACAACTGTAGAACCAACTGAAGTTTACTTCAAACCAATGGATCAGAAGACAATGCTTGCCTTCCGCGAGAAGTTTGGCGGTAAGCAGCAGAAGGCTGACAAGAAAGAAAAGAAAGCTGATAAGAAGAAGGCCGAGCCGGTTGTATTGCCACTTGACCAGCAGGCTGATTTCTTCAACAAAAATATTGAACTCACTGTTGCAAAGATTGTTGACGTAAAGCCAAATCCTGAGGGAGAAAAGCTTTACATCGAAACCCTTGATGACGGAAGCGGAACTCCTCGTACTATTCAGTCGGGGCTCCGCATGTACCTCAAAGAGAGCGACCTTCTTGGTAAACATGTAATTATCGCAAGCAATCTCGCCCCTCGCACAATGCGTGGCGTTGAAAGCCGTGGTATGCTTCTTGCCGGTCACTACGAAGTAGACGGAAAAGAATGCGTAGAAGTTCTGGATGCAGGTTGGGCTGCTCCTGGTACAAAGGTTGTACTCGAAGGCGCAGATGTAAATGCAGCTAAAAAGGCAGAAATCACAGGCGATGAGTTCTTCTCTGTTCAGATTGCCGCAAAAGACGGTCTTGTTCAGATTGCAGGCAAAAAACTTCTTGCAGACGGCAAGGAAATCAAAACAGAAAAAGCTTTGGACTCAGATATTGCATAATATGTTTGATATTAAAGTCTCTAAAATTGAAAATACAACTCACACTAACGACGGAAGTTTTTTACAGACTCCGTTCTGGTGCGAGTTTAAAGCTTCTCACGGCTGGAAGTACCTTCGCTTTAAGATTGATGCAAAACTTCCTGTAGAAAACGGAAAGCGCGAATGTGACGGAGATCACCTTGAAGACCGTTCTTACGAAGCTGGTGTTCTTGTTCGCAGTTTTGCAAAAGGACTTTTTAGTCTTGCTTATGTGCCATTGTTTCCGTCTCTTTTGTATAAATGTACAGCAGAAGAAAAAATTGCTTCTGCCTTTGAAGACGAAAATCAGGAAGTTTTGATTGATGAAACTCTTGTAACTCCAGAAACTCAGAGCATTGAATTTGCAAACTTTCTTTCTGAAATTACATTGGCATTAAAGTCATATCTTCCTAAAAACTGTATATGCGTGCGCTATGACCCTGCAGTTGAGTTTGAAACTCCTTTTGACCGCGATGCCTTTAATTACGGGCTAAAAGTGATTTCGTATGCAGACCGCCTTAAGCTTAAAAAGGCACGCGTAGACATTCAGCCGCCTGATTCAACTCAGATTGATTTGACTGCAGATGAAGAAGAAATCCTTAACCGCATGAAGTCAAAATGGCGCTACAACATTCGTTTAAGCGAAAAAAAAGGCGTTCATATTGAAAAGGTTTCAGGAAACGATAGCAATCTTTCTGAAAAATTAGATAAATTCTACGAATTATACAAAATTACTTCTGAGCGTGACGGAATTGCCATTCATCCAAAGTCATATTACGAAGATTTATTGCGCCGTTCAGCAGAACAGATTGCAGAAGGTAAAGACGTTCCAAAAGTTCATCTGTACCTTGCCCGCCATGAAGAAGATTATCTTGGCGCAATCATCACATTGTTTTCTAAAACAGAAAGCATTTACCTTTACGGATGCTCTAGTAACGAAAAGCGAAATCTTATGCCAAACTTTCTTTTGCAATGGACAGCAATAAAAGATGCCAAGGCATACGGAAGTCAGTATTACGATATGTACGGAATGCCTCCTACCGACGACGAAAATCATCCAATGCACGGTCTGTACCTTTTTAAGACTGGATTTGGCGGAAAGAACATTCACCGCACAGGTACCTGGGACATTCAGCTTAAACCAATTTACAACCTTTGCGTAATGGCAGAAAATCTTCGCGCGTTCTGGCACAAAAAAGTGCTAAAAAAGATTCGTGGACGATAGGGGAGTTTTATGAAAAAATGCCTTCTAATTTCTGGCGGAGATTTTTATGAAGCTCCACGCAATTTGTATGAAGAAGCTGATTTTGTAATCGCCTGCGACAAGGGCTGGGATTATGCAAAAAGACTTGGCTTTACTCCGGACGTTGTAATCGGCGATTTTGACTCATGCGAATCGCCGGTGGAAGAGGGGCTTATAGAATCAGCAGGCGCTCCAAAAATCATAAGACTTTTACGCGATAAAGACGACAGCGACACTATGGCTGGAGTAAAATACGCAATTGAGCAGGGCTGTACAGATTTTACATTTATCTGCGCATTTGGTGGACGTTTTGATCAACTTATCTGCAATTTACAGACTCTTTCTTATATTGCAGAGTGTTTTTATAAGGCCGTTTTACTTTCTGAAAATGAAGTAATTTACGTTATTAAAAACACAAAAATAAAGATTCCAAAAAGAGACGGGTGGTCACTTAGTGTATTTTCTATTTGTGACAAATCTGAAGGTGTTACAGAAAAAGGAACCCGCTGGCAACTTAATGATGCGATTATGGCAAACAATGCACCTTTTGGTCTTAGTAACGAGTGGGAAGCCGAAGAAGCAGAAATTGGCGTTAAAAAGGGCACATTAGCAATCATCCTTTCTAAAATAGAATAACTATGGACGACAAAGAATATTATTCAATTATGAACAGAACATCTTCGTTTGTAATTAAACAGGTTCTGGCCAAGAAAAAAAAGCCTACAAAACCGCAGCCTTCCTTTACTGAACTGGAACAGCACCAGGGGCGCGACGATGCCGAAATGCTGATGGAAAAGAAATTTTTTGATAACTAAAAAAACTGTGCTATAATTTTTATGTTATGGTAAAAAATAAACAGTTTTTAATTGATTTTATTTCAAATTGTAAAAACACATGCTATATAACTTCTGATTCTGCCACTATGGAGCAGATTCCAAAGATTTTGGGCGAAGAATACTGTGTAATCAATTTAAAAAATGATTATTCACCAATAAAACCTTTTATGGAGCTTCTTCGATTTTACAACCCTCCATTTAAAATCTTAGAAAACCTTGTTTATCCTGTTCAATTAGAAACTTTTGCCACATATATTCACAACGGTATTGCAAATGAACGTCAGGATTTGATTCTTGATGATGAAATTTCCTACGAAAAAAAGCGCATAAAAACTTCTCTTATTAAATTAATTGAAAATCAAAATGACGGAACAAATTATCTTTTCTTGAATTCACAGTATATGAATACTGATTCTCTACAGATTGCAAGAGAACTTGAAGAAACTGAATTAAAAGGCCGCTTTGTTTTTTGTTTTAACTCTGAAGATCCTGTTACGGCTCGAAAAACCACAATGGACTTTATTAAAAAGGTAGAGCGAAAACAAAATACACTTTGCGATTTTAAGATTGATAAAGAATTTGGAAACGACCTTGAAGACGCAGTTCCAGAGCTTACTGTTCAGGATATTATCAGCGCCCTTAGAAATGCCAGACTTTTTCTTGACCTTAAAAGCGGTTTGGAAATTGCAAATAACAGCCTTGAATATCTTTCTAAGGCATGTACAGTCACACAAGAACGCGAACTTGCCATTGAAATAGCACTTACTTATTACAGTAATTCTAATTTTGACAGGGCTGTCGTTTTACTTGCAGACATCTCGGATTCTGGAATAAATGATGATTTAGATATAAGGGCAAAACTTTATCTTTCTAAAATCTATTTTTCTAAATCTATGATTCCGCTTGCAAAAAAATATGCAGTTTTAATCATCCAAAAACAGTCTGATGCAAAGAACAAAAGGTCTTATCTTTATGCGCTCGCTTCTATGCTGGATTACTATTCTTCCAGCAGCGATGACAAATCAACTTTAATCAAAAAATATATGGATACAATGGATTTGCTTTTGTGCAGTGATTTGAATAACAATTATTTGAACACGGCACTGCATTTTCCTTCTTCCATTTTTACAGAAAAAAAGAATGAAAAGATTTTTGCAAATATTCTGGAAAAGACTGAGCGAATTGCAACAGAAATTCAAAATCAGCATCTTATAGCAGCTGTTTTCCACTGGAAAGCAATTTACGATGAGTTTGCAAATGATATTAATGCGGCACGTAAAGACTTTGAAAAAGCAGAAAAAATCAGGACGGAACTTGGAGATTTGGAACAGCTTTTAAAAATCAAAAACGGTATTTCTGATTTTTATCTGCGCATTGTACACTTAAAAGAAGCTTATAATGTTCTGAACGATTTTACAGAAAATCTATATAAAATTTCAAATTATCCTTTAATAATTGAACTTTTTAAAAATATGGGGCGGGCGGCCTTTTATTTTCATGATTATGAAACTGCTGAGCACATCACACATACTTTGCTGAATTTGTACAAAAAATTTGTAACAGCAGAAGTTGCAATTAATACTTATGTTCCAAAGCAGAACGATTTTTACTGCTTTCAGGCTGTTACAGACATTTTCAATAAGGATTTTTTCCATGCAGAAATGAATTATTCAATTCTTGTAAACGGATCAAATGAATTAAGCGATGACTGTAAACCTTTTTTGCCTTTTATTCACGCATGTATACTTTCTAAGAATGGCGATTTTACAAAAGCAGACAAGGAATTAGCTGCCGCCATATCTGAGTTAAATAGACTTGAAAAATACAATTACATTATCGTATTTTTCTATTATGAATTTGCAATTCTATTAGACCGTCTGGAGCAAAAAGAGCTTTCACAAAAGTATTTTAATCTTGGACTTGAAGTTGCAAAGGAACACAGTTTTGTTTATTTTTACAAGAACAAAAAAGATTATACGCTGGAAGAATACGTAAAGAATTTTTCAAAACTTGCACCGCTTCATATCAACCTTGAAATGATTGAAGATAAAGCTGCAAGAGATTCAACAATTAATACCCTTCATAATAAAATCAACGAATATCAGTTTATCAATAAGGTTAATTCTTATAACAGTGTTCTTTCTGGCAGCAAGGCTTATCTGGAAAAGATTTCGCTTTTAATCTGTGAATTTGTTACGGCGCAGTCAGTTACTTTTGCGCAACTTGGGCTTTCTAAAAAGTGGAGTAATGTAACTTCGTTTGCACAAAGCAGTACAAAAGAAAAAATGCTTCCGGAAAATGTCTGGGAAAATCTTTACGAAAAATACGGAAATCAGGATAAACTCGAACTTATTTTTGATTCTGACAATGAATTTTATTACTGCAATCTTTCCAAATTTGATTATCACGGGGCATTAATAATTATTCCGTATAACAAACGAATTGCTTCTTCAACCTTGCAGATTGTAAATATTGCCCTTGCAAACATTCAAAGCCAACTGGTTATCTTTCAGCAGAATGATAATATGGCTGCAATTAACGCCACAGACCCGATTACATCTTTGCCAAACAGACGTGCACTTCTTCGCCATCTTACTCTTGAAAGTGAACGAATTGAACGCTTTCAGAAACGCAAAGGTCAGATTATTCAAAAAGCAATCGCAATGATTGATATTGATAACTTTAAATATTACAACGAGCGTTTTGGTCATATTGTGGGCGATTATCTTCTTAGAGGTTTTGCAGAAATCCTTAAAAGAACACTTCGCCGAATTGATTTTATCTGCCGCTACGGTGGAGATGAATTTGTTGTAGTAATGTCTGATACTTCGCCCCAGGAAGCAGAACGAATGTGCCAGAGACTTTATATTGAGCTTGCAAAAGAGGATTTCTTTTTGACAGAACTTAAAAAGATTACCCGCCAGGATATTGAAATTCCGGAAAAAAAGAAGGTCGGTTTCAGTATGGGCTTATGCAGTAACTCAGATATAGAGTCTCCAGAAAATCTTACAGAAGTTATGCGCAATGCAGATAGAGCTTTAACTTACGCAAAAGATAAAAGCAAGGGCGCTGTAACAAACTGGTTAAAAGTTAAGGACTTAATTCAATAATTAGAAAGGATGCTGGAAAATTTTAGGGATTGTATTTTCCACAGGCTTAAAATATATACCAGCCTTATTTTCTATAACCTGAATATTGCAGCTTTTTAAGATTGCATGAAATTCTTCGCTAAACATTTTGTCCAGACGAACCATTCTAAAAAAGGTACCGATTTCATGAATTTTTGAATTTTTAGCTTTCATGTCTTTGTGTGGAACTGCAACATTCCACCAGTCTAAAGGTATATTATAAGCGCCATAACAAACAACCATTCTTATAACAAAGGATAGTTTCTTTAAAAAAATGTTATTGTATTCTTCCATAATTCTATCCGTATTTAGTATCTATTTCTATAATATAGCATAAATTGTAAGAGTTTTCAACATTAGCGCAAAATCTGCGAAAAAAGCTGCATTGCTGTATTAAAAAAGCTTTTTTCCATAAAAGCAGAAAACTCGTTATCCAGCGTGATTAAATTTTGTCGCAGTTCATTAAATGTGCCTGCTGTAAGAACAACTTCGCAGTAGCCGTGTTCACGATTCTGTTTTGCCTGATCGTTTACGGTCTGAGTCACATGCTTTACAAATGGTATTTGGGAAAGCTTTTGTAAAACATCTGGTTCCAGAATAGGAAATTTTAAAGACATGGCAGGACGCTCTTTTCCACAAGCGCATCCAAGCTGGCTTTCAAACTGAAGCTGTGTCATTCCGCTAAGACGTGGATTAAGTTCAAAAATTACCCAGCGTTTATTTTCTTCATCCCACCCAAAATCCACCTGACAGATGCCGTTTACTTTTATAAGTTTTGCAAGACGCAGAAGCTCGGAGTTGAGGAGGGTGAGAGGGAAGGCATTTGCGTTTGCTGCAGAGTCTCCTTCAAACAACTCTGCGCCTTCTACAGGCCCTATCTTAACACTCTGCTTAGGGCTTGTAATTCCGTACTGATTTACGCTAACCATAAAAGGCTTAAAGATTTTGTAGCCGCTTTCCGGCGTACCCCAGATTTCCATTGCAAACTGAGGACCTTTTATAAACTCTTCTACAATCTTATCACCATTGTTTTTTTTGCCGTTTAAAAAGTTTTTTACCTGTCCAAAGGTGTGACAGACTTCCATTCCATAGCTGGAAAGCCCGGAAGTATCCTTAATAATAACAGGAAAGTTCATGTTTTTTATTCTGTAAAAAACACTTTCTTTGTAAGGATTTTCTTTTAGTTCTGCGCGGTTTCGCTCTGCCCAGAAAAGCTCGTGATGAACGTAAACGGCCTTTGCAACCGGAAATCCATTCAATTCAAGAAAACTGTGTGTCTGGATTTTATCAAAACTCATAAGACTTACGTCCAGTGTGTTACAAATAACTTTTATGCCTTTTGCTTTTAAGATTTCTGCAACCTGAGCGTCCTTAATCGGAAGCCAGTCAAAAGGCGTTACCCAATATGTTGCCGCAATTACAAGATCAGGCTTGTAGCCTTCAATTATAGCTGCAACTTTCTCCGGTTGATTTTCTTCTTTTTGTGGCAGGATTTTATAATCAAAATGCTCTGATTTTACGGCAAGCTCGTTTCCCTGCAAATCTAAAAGAAACATTCCTGGAAGTTCAGAAACAATCGTAAAATGATGCTTTGTAAAGCAGTCAGCTCCAAAAAAATCCGCCAGCACACGCTCTGTATTTTTAGCGTTGGAAGGAAGATTTGTATAATGATAGGAAGGACCGTCAAAATTATTTGAATTTGTGCTGTAAATAACTATATTCATAAAATGCAAACACCGGAAAAAAAAGACTTCCGTTGCGTATTCCTTCAATGTCATGGGTGAGAGCTGATAAGAAATTATTATAAGTACTTCGCACTTCCAGCTCTCAAATGACTTTGCAGTCCCGCTCCACTCACATCTTTTTTTTCAATTTACATTCTACTTGAATTTACAATTATTTACAGTATATTTACAAGCATGACAAAAGAAGATTTTATTTTCAAAGTCGAAACTAAAACTGAATGGAGTTTTGTCTACAAAGGCAAGGAATATAACCTTACTTATGGCGTAGACAATTCTGGCCGAGATTATATACTTTTTGGACGCACCTTTGAAGGTGAAAAATACTATTCGGTAAAAGAGCTTTTCAACAAATCGCGAATTGAAAATCACTTCTTTAGGGAGATGCTCGAAGATTTATGAAAAATCAGCTGGACATGACAAAAGGTCCGATTTTTAAGGAACTTATAATTTTCTCTGTGCCGCTGATTCTGTCGGGTGTTCTTCAGCTTTTATTTAACGCAGCTGATGTAATTGTAGTCGGTCGTTTTGCGGGTGATAACTCTCTTGCCGCCGTAGGATCAACAAGTTCATTTATCAACCTTATGCTGAACCTTTTTATAGGCATTTCGATTGGTTCTAGCGTTGTTTCTGCAAACTATTTTGGAGCTGGAAAAATCCGCGAACTTCGCAATACTGTTCATACTTCCATGCTGCTTTCTATTTACAGTGGAATCGGCTTAACTGTGCTTGGAGTGATTTTTGCACGCCCGATTCTTCATCTTATGCAGGCGCCGGAAGAAGTTCTTGTGCTTGCGGTGCTTTACCTTCGCATTTACTTTGCAGGAATAAGTGCTACGGTGATTTATAACTTTGGAAGCGCACTTTTGCGTGCAAAAGGCGATACACAACGACCTCTTTACATTCTGATGGTTGCAGGCGTTATCAACGTAATTTTAAACCTGATTTTTGTAATTATCTTCAGAATGGATGTTGCAGGAGTTGCCCTTGCTACTGTAATTTCTCAGATTTTTGCTGCAGGCTTTGTTATAGCACTTTTGATGCGCGAAGAAGATGGATTCAAGCTGGAACTTAAAAAGCTTAAAATCCATAAATATATCCTTATTCGGATTATAAAGATTGGTGTACCTGCTGGTTTTCAGGGGATGATGTTCTCTATTTCGAATATGGTAATTCAGTCTTCTGTAAATTCGTTCGGCCCGATTGTAATTGCGGGA
>JAILHD010000087.1 GCA_024696155.1 Treponema sp.
TTTGGTAGTACTGTAATCTGGCCAAAACGTTTTGAGCTTGGATATATGTTCCCTCTTACAAACTATGTAGTTTATCAGAACAGTGTAGGAGATAACGATAACCTAGCGCTTTTTGGAGACATTAGACTTCAGAAAGCTGGTCTTGGACAAATCTGGTTCTCTGGATACCTGGAAGAAGTTACCGCTTTGCTTAAGCGTAATGTTTTTGAATCAACCCGAGCTATGTTTGCTTATCAGGCTGGTATAAAATTCCCTATTCCAAAATTGAGCTGGGCATCTTTTGCCCTTCGATATACAAAGGTTGAACCATACTGCTATACTCACCATTCAATTAACTATGCTCCATGGTACAGCCATTATATTTACGAAAGTTATACAAATGCAGGAAGCTGCATTGGTTATTATATGCCGCCTAACTCAGATGAACTTCTTGCTGAATTTAAATTTAATATTGATCCAACTCTTTCTGCTCATTTCTGCTATCAGTTTAGCCGTCATGGTGCAGATTTTGGAAGCCAGCAGGTGCCTGGAAGTAACTTGTATTCAGAAATGTCGCCATATAACCGCAATGAATTGCATAAGGTATTCCTTCATGACGGTGCCTATAACTGGATTCATGCATTCACCTTTGGTGGAAAACTTAAAATTAAAGACAGACATTGTCCTGTAGAAATTACAGGAGACTTAGGTCTTGTACTCAGCTATTACACAGTAATTGATGATGCTAAATATGATCGCAGCCTTCCTGGTAATAACGGAAACTGTGCTGATGTAGGTTGGGGAACTCCTTATCACATTGCAAACACAGATGAATATCCAACAACAATTGGTGTAGTAGTTAGCGTTGGATGTAAATTATTCTTCAAATAATGGTAAAATGATATAAAAAAAGAGCCGTATGAACGGCTCTTTTTTTGTTCGTTATGATTCTAGCATACTCCAATTGAATGCATATAATCACGGAGCACACAGGTAAAATGTGTCATTTCTTCCGGCTTAATATCGCCCATGTTGGCAATACGGAAGGTGTCGATGTTGCCAAGCTTTCCAGGGTATATTGTAAAGCCAAAACTTCTTGCATAATCATGGAGCTCATTAAACTTGTATTTTGGTGTTTCTGGAATCAGAATTGCTGTAATAAAGTGGCTCTGATACTTTCTGTCTACGAGCATTTTAAGCCCGATTTCATCCAGAGCTTTTACTAAGATTTCCCAGCATTCTGTAAAGCGTTCAAAACGTTTTTCTACAGTTTCAACCTTTGTTTCAATGATTGCCTGACGCAAAGCATAGAAAGTCTGTACCGGTGGAGTAAAGCGTGTCTGCTTTGTTTCAAGGAAGTATTTGTACTGATCGTAAAGGTTCAGATAGTAGTTGCGCATTGGCCAGTCTTTCTGTTTAAGGAGTTCATCGCGTTTACATACTACAAAACCAACACCAGCCATACCGCCAATGTGCTTGTTAGAAGTGCTTGTTGCAAAGTCAATTCCAAGCTTGCCAAGGTCGATTGGCATACCGCCGTAAGCGGATACGATATCACAGATTGTTGTCATACCGTATTTTTTAGCCATAGGACAGATTGTTGCAAGGTCGTTCAAAAGACCTGTCGTTGTCTCGTGGTAAACGATTGCAAAAGTAGTATATTTTTTGCTCTGCATCTGTTTTTCAAGGGCTGCAATATCAATTGGCTCGTATGTAGAAGACTTAAATACGTCCATGTCGATATTGTAAACACTTGCGATTTTTGCAAGGCGGGCACCGTAAGAACCGTTATCTACTACAAGAAGTTTTCCATCAGGTGGAACGCAGGAAGATACCATTGCTTCGTCAGCACCAGTTCCTGAACAGCCGAACATTACTGAAATATAATCTTTTGGATCAGCACAAACTTCTGTAAGGCCTTCTGCAACTTCTTCCATCAGGTTTCCGAATTCAAGCTCACGGGGACAGATATCAGCTACAACCTGGGCATATTTTACGCTGTCTGTAGTTGTAGAAGGGCCCGGATTCAAAAGAACTTCACGACGGATAGCAAGAAGCGATTCATTTTCCTGAATGCGAGGCCAGATTTCTTTTGTAGCGCGTTCAAGCATGCTTTCATCATCAATTTCTGTCCAGGCATAATATTCAACTTTATGAACGTAAACCGGTTCCCCTGCAAGACTTACAGCCTTTAAAACATTTTCATAATCAATCTTAATCAGATTTTTGTCTGAATTGTAATATGCCATCATCTTGTCAAGGCATGCCTTACTGATTTTTGTAATGCCTACAAGTTCGCCAGCAGGATTTGGAATAATTGATTTATCTTTGCTTACTTCGTTTAAAACGCCGTCTTCATTTGCAGCAAGGTAAACCTCATCGTGGCTGTTTGATTTTCCGCTTGCAAGAATTACGTTAGCGCGTTCATCGTTCTGCAAAACCTTAAGTCCTACTGCGTCGTAAATCAAATCGCTTTCCAAAAGGATAAAATCACCCTTAATAAGAGGGGCACAGACTGCAAGAGTTCCCATGCTGCTTGTGTTTGCATAGTTGTCATTTCGTGCAGTCTTAATGATGTGATATTTTTTAGCAAGTTCATCATAATATTCAGAGCAGTGTCCTGTTCCAATAATGATTTCTTCAATTCCGGCTGCAATAAGTTTCTGAACCGAGCGTTCAACCATTGCAACACCGTCAATTTCAATAAAGCCTTTCGGCATTTCCTTTGTTCTGTTTCCAAAGCGGCTTCCAAGTCCGCCTGCAACGATTACTGCCTGTTTAATCATATTTATTTCTCCAGAAATTTCATAAGGGCTATCTTATTTTCTTGTGGTGTAGATTTAGGTCTTCCAAGATCTTTTCTTGCACCTTTTGTAACAAGAACTTCTACAAAAGTAAGTTTTTCTTTTGTTTCTGCGTCATTTAAAACTGCATCCAGTTCTTCAGGAGTTTCTACTTTTACTACGTTTTCGTAGCCGCAGCCTGTTGCAATTGCACAGAAATCAATTTCGCGGCCTACAGTCGGCTGTCCGCCAACAGAGTCGTGGGCACCGTTGTTCAATACAAAATGAACGTAGTTAGAAGGGCGGCGGGAACCGATTGTTGCCATTCCTCCCATCTGCATAATTGAAGCACCGTCACCGTCAAGACAGTAAACCTGACGGTCTGTTTTCTGGAGGGCAAGACCAAGGGCAATCTGACTTGCATGACCCATTCCACCGACAGTAAGGAAGTCGCGGTCGTGGCCCATATTGTGCTTGTCACGCTGCTCATAAAGCTCGCGGCTGATCATACCTGTTGTAGAAACAAAGGCTGTTTTGTCATCTGCAGAAAGCATGATTTTTTCGATTGCTTCTTCACGGCTCATTTTGCCTTCAACCGGAATATTGTTTACAAGTTTGTATTCGTCAAAAGTACCCTTACGGATTACAAAGGCATACTGAGCATTGTTTTCTTTAATGTATTTGTAGGCCTTTTCAAACTGAGCAGGCAAGTCTGCTTCGTTGTCGCTGAGAACTTCGTAAGGAACTTTCATTGCGTCTAAAAGGTCACAGGTAACTTTTCCCTGTTTTACATGCTGAGGTTCATCATGAACGCCAGGCTCTCCGCGCCAGCCGATAATAATCAGCATAGGAATAGAGTAAACGTCAGGGTCTGCAATAGACATCAATGGGTTTACCATGTTTCCTTCGCCAGAATTCTGCATGTAAATCATAGGGATTTTACCGGTTGCAAGGTGGTAGCCTGTTGCAAGACCTGTTGCAGAGCCTTCGTTTGCAGAAATGATGTGGTTGGAAGCCGGTGCATTGTCTGTAATGTAGGCACAGAGATTTTTCAAAAGTGAATCCGGAACTCCTGCAAAGAAGTCGGTTCCGTTTTTTATCATAAGATCATAGAAATAAGACGGTCGAATCAATTTTTTTCTCCAAAATGTAAGAGTCGCAGGCATAGCCTGCTCTGAGTGAATTTTCTCGATAATCCTAAAACGACCCGGTGCTGCAGCTCGTTTTTTAACGGATTTTCGATTTTACGCTTACTTTGTTCCCGGAATCAACTCCAGAATCTGCTTAATAGGCATACAAATGTCGTTTACTTCGAGTGAGCGTTCTGCCTTCAAAATTGTTTCGGCGCATTTTACCATTGCAGGGTAGCTTGCGCGGAGCATGTGGTTTGCATAAATAATGATGTTTGCACCCCATTCAGCAAGTTCGTCCTCTGTAAACTGATTGTAAGTTGTTGGAACAAGTACGATTGGAATGTTCTTGTATTCTGCACGGAATTTTTGGCAGAACTCTTTGATGTCCATTCCGCTCTTGTCCTTTGAGTGAATCATTACACCATCGGCACCGGCGCGTACTGCTGCAAATGCCTTTTTGATTGCTTCATCAACAGAATAACCTGCAATGATTTCCTCAATGCGGGCAATAATCATAAAGTCTTTTGTAACCTGGGCTTTTTTACCGGCTGCAATCTTTTCGCAGAATTCTTCTTCTGTTGCAAGAACCTGTTTTGCCTCTGTTCCAAAAAGAGAGTTCTTTTTAAGACCTTTTTTGTCTTCGATGATAACTGCACTTACACCGTTGCGTTCAAGAGTGCGTACTGTAAATACAAAGTGTTCAGGAATGTCACCGGTGTCGCCGTCGTAAATAATTGGTTTTGTAGTACATTCAAGAATGTCTGTAAGGGAATGCATACGTGTTGTAAGGTCAACAGCCTCGATATCAGGCTTTCCTTTAGAAGTAGAGTCTGTAAGGGAAGAAGACCACATTCCGTCAAAAGTATGAATTCCGTCTTCTTTTTCTACAGAAGCATTTTCTACAATCAGACCGCTCAAACCACTATGAGCTTCCATAATGCGTACGATTTTTTTTGCTGCAATAAGACGGCGAAGGGTAGCACGGCGTACATCCGGTGTAGTTCCGATAGAAGATGCATTGTCTGCAAGGGCAGAAGAGTTGATTCCCTGTGTGTAAGGAATTTCAACAACCTGACCACCCCATTCCTTCATAACTTCAAAAACTTCGTCGCGGATGCGGCTCAGATAATTTGTTTTCCAGTCGTCACCGTGAATAATATAATCCGGCTTATATTTTTTAAGGTTTGGAACATAGCTCCAGTCTTCCTGTGGAACAACTTTTGCTACACCTTTAATGTTTTCTACTACATTTTTTCGCTGGTCATAAGTAAGGTAAGGAAGACGTTTATGACTTACGATTGCACTGTCTGTAAGAAGACCGATAGTAAGTTCTCCAAGTTTTGCGCCTTCATTAATAATGTTGATGATTCCAGGGTGAATAATATCACCTGTAATACCAAGATAAACTGTTTTTGCCATTTATTTCTCCTTATGGAAATATTTCAAAATTTTATATCTCATTTTATTTTATAATGAAATTAAGAATAAAAGTAAAGTGTAAAGTGTTCAAAATATGTAAATAAATAACAAAAATTGAACAAAATCAGCAGAAAATTCTAATTTTGACTGTATTTTTAATTGATTTATTATTATAATTTGAACGAATGTTGAACGAAAAAGAATTTGAAGTATTAAAAACAATAGAAGCCTCTGCAAAAACTTTGTCGCAAAGAATTATTGCAAAAGAAACCGGATATTCCATAGGAACTGTAAATTCAACTTTTTCCGGGCTGGAAGAAAAAGGCTTTATTAACGATGGTAAAATTACTTCTGAAGGAATAAAAGCTCTGGAGCCTTACAGAGTAAAGAGAATTGTTTTTATTGCAGCTGGATTTGGTACCCGCCTTGTTCCAATCACGCTGAATACTCCAAAACCCCTTGTTCGTGTTAAGGGCGTTCGTATCATTGATACTATGCTGGACGCTGCTGTTGCTGCAGGAATAGAAGAAATTATAATTGTGAGGGGCTATCTAAGCGAGCAGTTTGATCAGCTTTTGTATAAATATCCAAATATAAAATTTGTAGAAAATCCTATTTACAATGAAGCAAATAATATCAGTTCTGCAATGTGCGCCCGTTATAATTTTGAAAACGCCTATATTTGTGAAGCAGATTTAATCATAAAAAATCCAAAGCTCATTTCTAAATATCAGTATAACAGTAATTATTGCGGCGTAAAGTGCGACCGAACTGATGACTGGTGTCTTTATGTAAACAAAGGAAAAATTACCGGAGTTAGTGTTGGCGGCTTGAACGCATACAGAATGGTTGGTATTTCTTACTGGACAGAAAAAGACGGAAAAAAACTTGGAGAATGCATTCAAAAAGTATACGAAATGCCTGGTGGAAAAGAAAAATACTGGGACAGTGTGCCTCTTGATGTTTGCAAAAATGATTTTTCTCTTTCTATCAGGGAATGTTCTTTTGATGACTTTACAGAAATTGATACGTTCAGCGAACTTAAAAAACTAGATCCAAGTTATGCTGTTTAAGCGCAATAGATTTCCAGAGCATTTAGTATTGAATCACAAGTGTTCTTAAACGAGTATTGTTCTGTAAAATCAGGCACAGGCTTATTTTCTAGCCACACATCCAGCATTTTTTCTTTTAAGTCAGATATATCACCAGTTTTAAAATAAGTTACAGGATAGTTTTTATATACTTCTTTAAAAACTTCGATGTCGCTTACAATAGTATTTGTTCCGCAGTTTAAGGCCTGTAAAGGTGGCAGTCCAAAACCTTCATAAAATGACGGCTGAATAAGAATCTTAGCCTGAGAAAGGCGTTTTTTTAATTCTTCATCACTGATAAAACCTGTAAATTCAATATCGTTTTCATCAGCGCTCTGGATTAAAGATGAAATGGAAGCGTCATTGGTCCTAAAATTGTCTTTTGAACCCACAATTATAAGCTTAGGAGTTTTTAGATTTTTTGAACTAAGTTCTTTGCAGAATTCTTTGAAAGCCGGTATTAAAATCTGAATGCCTTTATGCTTTTTTATGTTTCCTATAAAAATAATTGAATCAGTTTTAGGAGTTGAAATTTTATCTTGTTTTAAATAGTTTTCGGGCACACCGTTATAGGTAACAAAAATGTGTTTTTTGCACTTGAGAGTATAGATAATTCTTTGTTTACTGTATTCAGAAACGGTAAAAATTGCCTTTGAACGGAAAATTGCGTATTTATAAAATATTTTTCTTATAAAAGTTCCTGCTTTGCCGGCGATTTCCGGCATGTCAAGAAATAAAACATCATGGATTGTGGTGAAAACAGGGATTTTTATACCAGAAGGAATATTACAATATGGGGAAAAATAAACATCATATTGATTGATGACTTTTGAAACTGTCTTTGGAAAGAACAAAAGTTCCTTAAAAGAAAAAGCGGAAATATCACAGTTAATGCATTTTATCCTCTTTAAATCTTCTTCCGAAAGAGAAGCTGAAAATTCTTCTGGAAGAGAGTTAAAACCCAAAAGCAGAAATTCATTTTCTGTTTTTAGCATGTTTTTAAGGGTATTATCTGCAAATGTTCCGATACCACTTTTCTTATGCCAGCGGCAGTCAAATACAATCTTCATTTTATTTTACTTTGATATCCTCTTCTGTTTGTTTTATAAGAGCCGATAACTGTGACAAAAAGTTTTCTTCAGAAAAGCTTTGACCATGTTTTGAAATATTTTCAGGTGTTTCCAGTGTCATAGTTTCAAAACATTTAATAGCATTTACAACTGATTCAGTTTCCTGTTTGTCAAAGAAAGTTCCGGTTTTTCCTTCTACAACAGTTTCTTTTGCACCGCCACGGCCAAAAGCGATTACAGGGGCTCCACAGCTCATTGCTTCCAGTGGAGCAATTCCAAAATCTTCCTCTGCACAGAATATAAAGGCCTTACAGCGCTGAAAATTATCGCGGACAATTTCGTCAGGAGCCCGGCCTAAAAAGATGATATTACTATGTCCCTTTGCAAACTCCCGTAAATTTGCTTCTTCAGGGCCTGCACCAATTACTACAAGCTTTTTTCCCATGGCAACGCATGCTTTTACGGCAAGGTCAATTCTTTTATAACTTACAAGACGGCTAAAGGCAACATAAAAATCTTCTCGTGGTTTTGAAAAATCCGGATAAAAACGTTCTGTGCTTACAGGAGGATAAATTACTGATGAGTCCCGATTCCAGAATTTTTTAATTCTACGTGCTATATATTTTGAGTTTGCAACAAGGCTGTCGACACGCTGGGAAGAAACATAATCCCAAAGACGGATATTTGTCATCCATTTTTCCATGAAGAATTGTGCAAGTTTTCCACTTGATTTTTTATAGTCAAAATATAAATCCCAGGCATAACGCATAGGTGAGTGAATGTATGCAATCTGAGGAATATAAGGTGGTACAATAACACCTTTTGCACAGCAGGAAGATGAACATAAAACAAGGTCATAAGAAGAAAAATCAAAGCTTTCAAAGGCTTTTGGCATAAACTTTAAAAGCTTTTTATAGATTTTTGGGGCAAAAGGTAACTTGTTCAACTTTGAAGTGTAGATTTTTACACCCTTAAAGTGATTTTTAAGGATTTTTTTATCCAGAACAAGAGTGTAAATATCTGCATTCGGATACAGTCTTAAAAAGAGTTCAACAATTGTTTCTGCTCCCCCGTAAGTTGTAAGCCAGTCGTGAACAATAGCTACCTTTTTTTCTGACATTATTTGTTTTCTCCGTTTTCTATGGATTCCATTGTTTTAATCATATAATCTGCAATATTTTTTCCAGCTTCGCCAATGTGCATCCAGGCTTCGGCTTTTGCCTTTGCACGGGCTTGGGCAAGTTCTTTACTGTCGCTCATGTTCTGTATAACTTCTTTAATATTTCCAAAATCTTTTTCATCAAGCTGCTTACCAAACTTTTCAAGACTTGCGTACTGCCAGAGTTTTTTATCACCAAGATCGTAGGCATCATATGGTTTTAAGTCCATTCCGGCATTAACATACATAACAGGCTTATCGCAAAGGAATGTGTAGTCAAAAATAATTCCAGAGAAGTCAGAAATCATAATATCTGCTTTTTTAAGGCTGAAGATATTCTGGCGTTCATAGTCCCATTCAATATTCTTGTTGTCCTTGTAACGCTCTTCAAGGCGAGCAAGCATATCTGCTTCTGATTTTTTTGATTGTGGATGAGGGCGTACAATAATTCTCCAGTCTGTTGCAGCAAGAGGATCAAGAAGTTTTTCGCCGTACTTTTTAAGGATACCAACATCGCCCCATGAAGGAGAAACAAGAACTGTAAACGGATGATTTTCTTCTTCCGGAACTTTTGCAATGTTTTCTTTGTAAACATCAAGATATGGACAGCCGACTGTTACGAGGTCTTTTTTATTTATGCCTCGCTGGTTTTCCAGAAACTGTATGTCAGTTTTCTGATAGTCACCTGTAAGAAGAACAGAATCAAAATAATCAAGACCAAAGAGACGGTAAGTTGTTGCATCGTTAGGCATATGAAGAACATGAGAATAATGCTTTACGTTCTTGCTTCGTTTAAG
>JAILHD010000091.1 GCA_024696155.1 Treponema sp.
TTCAGAAAAATCACTTAAGCTTGGCGATACAATCATCATAAATGACGTAACCGGTGTTGTTGATGCAATCAGTCTGCTTTCGGTTCGCATTCATACTTACGACAATCAGATGGTTCGTATTCCAAACTCTTCTATTATAAACTCTGTTTTAACAAACAATACTTACAATTCTTACCGACGTTTTCTGGTAAATGTGAGCGTTGCTTACGAAAGCGACCTTCCGTTTGCGCTGGAAACCTTAAAAAAAGCGCCGGAACTTTGTCCTACTGCGCGCACTTTCCCGGAATCTAAGGCATGGATTGAAGGTTTTGGTGCCAGCGGAATTAATATGATTCTTGCAATCTGGTTCAATAATAATGATCTGGCAACTGTAAAAAGCGAAGTTTTTATTGCCGTAAAAAAAGTTTTTGACGATGCAAAAATTGAAATTCCTTACAACAAGATTGTAGTGCAGACTACTGCTACCGAGCCCGCTGCAATTGCTGCAAACTAGCCTTTTATGAATTTTTTTGAACCTTACAACTGGAACTACATGCTGGAACGTAATCCGCCGCGCTCTTACAGCGTTGCGGATTATCACGCAATTTTATGCCCGCCGGAAGACTACCCGGAATTTCTGCGCCCTTATCTGGAGCTGCCGCTGCTTACACGTTTAAAAGGCATTGGCCTTTTGTGCGGCACCGACTGGACCCGTCTTTACCGTAACCGTTTTTATTATTCGCGTTTTGACCACAGCGTGGGCGTTGCGCTTATTATCTGGCATTTTACACACAGTAAGGTTCAGACACTTGCGGGGCTTTTTCACGATGTTTCAACTCCTGTTTTTAGCCACGTAAGCGACTTTCGTAAAGGGGATGCACTTACTCAGACCGCTACAGAAGAGCCCAATGAGCTTTTAATTCGCCAGGATGCCCAGCTTGCCCGCCTTCTTGCCGCCGATGGCCTTACTGCAGAAGAGGTTTGCGACTACCACAAGTACCCTGTTGCAGATAACGAAATCCCTCAGCTTAGTGCAGACCGCCTTGAATACATGTACCCAAGCGGAATGGCCCTGGATGGCAGCTGGACTTACGAAGAAGTTCGTCGCACTTACAATGACCTTACAATTCTTACAAACGAAGAAGGTGTTCAGGAACTGGGTTTTAAAACTGTTTCTGCCGCCGAAGAATACACCGAACATTTCTGCCTGATTGGACACATCCTTCAGCTAAACGAAGACAAGGTCTGCCTTCATCTGCTTGGCCAGATTATGAACCTTGCCGTTGCCGAAGGTATTTTGCGCGAAGAAGATTTTATGACTCTTTCCGAAGCCCAGATTATCAAAAAGATTGATGATGATGTGACCGGCTCGCAACATTTTAAATCTCTTTATGCAACTTTCCGCAATATGACCAGTATAGTTCATTCCCAATCTCAGCTCGTCGGCCACTTTTGCGTAAATTTAAAGGTCAAACTCCGCTATATAAACCCGCTTGTACAAATGCCAGACGGTTCCAGCAGACGTGTTTCCCAAGTGTCAGCAAAAGCCTCAAAAATAATCAGCGACTTTTTAAGCTGGGAAGACACTGCCTGGGGGGCTGTAAAGCTTGTATAGTAGTTCCATTTTTTTTAATATAAATATATACTTAATAAACTTTAATATTATTAAAAAATAGGAAATTTTAAAATGAAAACAAAATTAAGTGTGCTTCTGTGGTTGTTGGTGTCAAATATTTTGTTTGCGTATGGCGGCCTTATGAAAGGTGCCAAAGAAATTAAGTATGTAAAAACTGATTATTTTGATATTTATTATAGTGAGCAAAGTTACGAGTTTGCCCAGCTTTTAGTAAAAGAAGCAGATTCAATTTATAAAGACGTTTGTGACGGTTATAAAATAAAGCCAGAGCGGCGCTTTCCTGTCATACTTGCCTGTAATACAGATTATTATAATTCGTATGTTAATTATGCATATTATACCCACATAGTTATGTTTGATTCAAAAGTGACACCTGAACTATCGTTGTATAGCGATGCTCAGGTGTTAGGTGTTTTTAAACATGAACTTACACATGCAATTATCTGGAATAACTTCCTAAATGATGAAATGAAATTTTGTCAGCGCTTGATTGGAGATCATGCAACATTAAATCTGATTAAAATAACATCAATGTTAAATGAAGGCGTTGCAATAGCAAGTGAAAGTACAAATGATAAAGAAGGTAGACTAAATGATGATTATTACCTTCATTTAATAAGACAGTTAAAAGTTCTGAACACTATTCCTGACTGGCGTGATTCCATGGGTAATACTTCAACATATATAGAGGGTGGAATACAGTATGATGTTGGAGGACCTTTTACAAAATACATTCAAGACACTTATGGTATAGAAAAATTTGTAGAATTTATTTCTGACTGTGAAAATAGTGGAAAAAGACTTTTTATTTCGCAAAGTTTTAAAATGGTTTATGGAAAAACGTTTGACGAAGTATGGAATGATTTTATAGAAAGTATTAAGGTTCCAGAAATAAATCCGAATCCTTTGGAAAATGAATTTGTTTATGATTTTTTTGATTTTGTTGATGAAAAAGAAAAAACTTTAAAATTTAATATAAAAAACAGAACTACTTCCCAGTTTTCTAGTCTTGAGCAGAGTTTGGATGCTATATGGTATTCAGATAATGCAAGTGGAAAGATATATAAAGTAGCGAAAAAAACTGATGGCTCATTAGAAAAAAGTAAATTAATAACTGAAGGTATATTGTTTACTGGTGGTAAAGTTAGTAGTGATGGTAAATACATAGCTTTGGATTGTAAGAAATATACTTCAGATTGTTTAAAATATATAGTTTCCATTTTTGACGTGGAGTCTAGAAAAAACTTAAAGCTAAAAACTACAGGAGTTAGAGATTCAGTAGTTCTTAAAAAAGGAAAAGATTATTATTTGGCATGCTTTACTTATAAAAGGCAAAAATCATCTATAAATTTTTATAAACTTTTGTTTGGTAAAAAGAATAAATTAGCAGGCTATGAATTTTACAAAAGTATTCCAATCGCAAAAGATGAAGTTGTATATTCATTAACCCCTGCAGATGTTGATGAAGGAAAACTTGCTGTAATTGTTCAGAAAAACTTAAAATGGTTTATTCGTATTTATGACAATCTTACATATTGTGATTATGCAATGCCGGAAGATTTTAGAATCCGTAATTTAACTTATAATCCTGCAGAAGATATATTTAACCTTACTTATGTTACAAAGAATACTTTCCCTCGCTTTGCTATGTTTGACAGTAAATCTTCTATTCTAAACTATATGGACGAAGATTTGTCTGGCGGTGTTTATAGTAATACAAGTTTTGGAAATAAATTATATTACAGTGCAAATTTTGTAACAGATAAAAAACTTTTGATTCTGGATTTAGACAAAGTAAAAACTAATGATGTTTTATGTTCAAAAGAA
>JAILHD010000108.1 GCA_024696155.1 Treponema sp.
ACTCCATCCTGATAACATGGCTGCAGGTCCTGCTTCTTACGGCTTTACTGATACTCTCGGACGTATGCACTCAGATGCACAGTTCGCAGGTTCTTCATCAGTACCAGCTCACGTAGAAATGATGGGCTTCATGGGAATGGGTAACAACCCTATGGTAGGTTGTACAGTTGCGTGCGCTGTAGCAGTAGCTGGCTCATTCTAAGATATCTGATTTCTTACGAAGTAGGTTGCACGCAACTGTACAACCTACGGAGCCCGATAAATCGGGCGAACCATTTAGTAAGTAAATGCTAAAAAGCAGTCCCAACGGACTGCTTTTTTTAACGCATTTTCTATTTTCGGTATGTACTGTAGTATGCGCAGTAGCCGTAGCAGGTTCATTCTAAGTTGCGCCTTTAAACGCAAAAAATACACTTCCATTTTGGGAGTGCATTTTTTTTCACAGGCAACTGCAAGCTGTTGCCGTCGCTCGCAAGTCTCGCTCCGAGCCGATTGTACGATGAAGCTAAACAGACCTGCTGTTGCAGCTCTGTTTTTAACGCTTCTTCGATTATCGGCATGTACTGTAGCTTGCGCAGTAGCTTTTCTACTCGTCAATTTCTACTTTTTTGATGTGTGCCCCCAACTCCTGCAGGCGGGTTACTAAATCTTCATAACCGCGTTCAATCTGGTAAACGTTACTGATGCGGCTTTCGCCGTGTGCACACATAGCAGCAATTACCATGGCCATACCGGCACGGATATCTGGCGAAACAAGATGATCTCCGTGGAGCATGCTAGGGCCTGTTACAACTGCGCGGTGAGGGTCGCACAAAGTAATTTTTGCACCCATAGAAATAAGCTTATCTACAAAGAACATTCGGCTTTCGAACATTTTTTCAAAAATCAGAACTGTGCCTTCTACCTGTGTTGCAACCACCGTCATAATAGAAGTAAGGTCGGCAGGGAATCCCGGCCAAGGCATGTCGTCAATTTTTGGAATGGCATTTCCAAGGTCGTTATTAACCTTTAATTCCTGGGTGTTTGGCACAGTAAGCTCATCACCTTCAAGCCGCCATGAAATGCCAAGTTTTGCAAAACTGTTTTTAAGAGGCCTCATTTCCTGTGGCCGGATTCCTTTAATCGTAATTTTTCCTTTTGTAGCGGCAGCCATTCCAATAAACGAACCAATTTCTATTGTGTCAGGACCAATTGTAAATTCGCAGCCATGAAGCTGTTTTACACCCTGAATGCGCAGAATATTGCTTCCAATACCGCTGATTTGTCCGCCCATTTTGTTAATCATGTTGCAGAGGTCCTGAACATGAGGTTCACTTGCCGCATTCTGAATAATTGTCTCACCTTCTGCAAGGCTTGCTGCCATTACGGCGTTTTCTGTTGCAGTTACAGAAGCTTCATCCAAAAAGATGTCGGCGCCCATAAGTTTATTTGCACTAAGATGAAAGTGTCCGTTTACCACAACGTTTGCGCCAAGCTCTTTAAGGGCTAAAAAGTGAGTGTCTACGCGGCGACGACCAATTACGTCACCTCCAGGAGGCATCATTTCACAAATTCCGTTGCGTGCAAGAAGAGGTCCCGCAAATACAATCGAACCGCGAACTTTTTTAGTCAAATCGCGAGGTAGCTCTTTTTTATTCACTTTTTCGCAGTGAATCTTCCAGTTATGTTTTGAGATTTTTTCAACCTTTGCGCCAAGTGCCTCCAGAATCTGAAGCATGACGTTTGTATCCTGAATCTCTGGAATGTTATTTAAAATTACAGGTTCTGCTGTTAAAAGACATGCCGCAATACAAGGCAATGCTGCATTTTTATTTCCGCTTGCTGTAATTGTTCCCTGAATCGGGAATCCACCCTCAATTACATATTCGTGCATAATTTACCACCAAAAATTAATTTCTCCCCACTATGTTTATCAGTATATCGGCAGCTTTTGCCATCTGGTTTAGAGAAACCCACTCGTAGCGCGAATGATACTTGTGGCCGCCGGTAAAAATATTCGGGCATGGAATCCCCATTTCCGTTAAACGCGAACCGTCAGTTCCACCGCGAATCGGTTTTTCTACAATTGCAACGCCGGCCGATTTATAAGCTTCTCTAAGACGTTCAAGCACTTCTGGATGTTCGTCCATTTTTTCTTTCATATTCAGATACTGCTGCTTAAATTTAACTTCTTTTTTTCCGCCAAAGCTGATGGCAGCTGCTTCTGCACAGTCAGAAACAATACACTTTTGCTGCTCTATCTCATCAGGTAAAAATGAACGCAGAAGCAGCTGCACCTTACAACAGTCAATGCTTCCATCAACTTCCATAGGGGCAATAAAACCTTCGTAATGCTCTGTCGTTTCTGGTGTCATTGTGTGTGGTAAAAGGCTTAGGAATTTTCCTGCCATGCTTACAGCATTTACCATCTTACCTTTTTTTGCATCTCCTGTGTGGCAGGCTTTTCCAATAAATGTAACTTCTGCTCCCCACGCATTAAAACATTCGCTTTCAAGCTCTCCAATGTTTCCTCCGTCTACGGTGTAGGCATATTTAGATTTAATCAGTTTCATTGGAACTTTATCCATGCCGTGTCCTGTTTCTTCATCAGGAGAAAAAATTACTTCAATATTTGCGTGTTTTATATCAGGATTTTCAAAAAGGTATTCTGCCATCTGCATAATTGCAGAAACACCCGCTTTATCATCTCCGCCCAAAAGGGTAGTGCCGTCAGTTGTAATGATTGTTTCGTGGTTTGCTGCAGCCTGTTTTAAAGCCTCATCAGTTTCTACTGAATGCACAACTCCGTTTTTAAGTGTAATTTCGTGTCCGTCGTAATCTTCAAAAATCTGCGGATTTACGTCTTTTCCTGTAACTTCGTCAACGGTATCCATGTGTGCTAAAAAGAGTACGCTGTCATTTGCTGCTTCTCCGTCGCAGTTTGCAGGAATTCTTCCGTAAACATAACAGTTGTCAGTAATCTGCACATCCTGCATGCCCAAAGCCTTCATGTCTGCTTCCAGCGCGCGTGCCATATCCCACTGGCGCTCTGTAGAAGGAAATACACCTCTTTCCGCAGCATTTCCGTCGCTTTCACTCCAGATTTTTACATATTTTACAAACCGATTCAAAAGTCTGTTTGTGTAGTCTTTATTTTCACTAATTTTATTCATAGCAAGATAATAGCGCAAATAAAACGCGGGGTAAATCTTTATCCTTATAATACTAAAATAATTTGCTCTATCTTAAGTTACGATTTACAATTATAGGTATGGACATAAAATCATTTTCGCTTGGTGCGGCAGAAGAAGTTACAGGTTCAAAACATATCCTTCAGATAGATGATCGTTTTATAATGGTTGATTGCGGAGCCTTTCAGGGTAAGCGTAAAGAATCGGATGAAAAAAATCGTAATTTTGATTTTGATGTAGATGATCTTGATGCCGTTGTGCTTACTCACGGGCATTTTGACCATTGCGGTCTTCTTCCCGTTCTTGCAAAACGTGGTTACAGCGGAAACATTTATGCAACTCCTGCTACCCGCGACATTGCAAACCTTGTAATGATGGACAGTGCCCGCATTCAGGCTCGTGATGCTGAATTCCTTTCAAAACAGGCTGCAAAAAAAGGCGAAAAATTCAAATGGAAACCCCTTTACAGCGAAGAAGACTGTATTGCTGTTGCAAATCAAATTGTTGGTGTTTCTTATAACCGCAAAATGTTTGTAGCGCCAAATGTTCAGCTGGAATTTTTTGATGCAGGCCATATTCTGGGCTCTGCCTTTGCTGATCTTACAATCAATCCAAATCCTAAAAAGCCGGAAAAAGAAACCCGTATTCTTTACACTGGTGATATCGGACGCAAATGTAAGCCGATTATCCGTAATCCTGCACTTGATATGCCTTCTCCAGATTATATCTTTATGGAGACAACTTACGGAAACAAACTTCATCAGGATCACGACCAGGCCATGAAGGAACTTATCCGCGTTGTTCGTGAATCCTGCCAGCGTAAGGGTAAAATCATTATTCCGTCTTTTGCAATTGAGCGTGCCCAGGAACTTGTTTACTATCTGCACCGTCTTATTGAACAGAAAAAGATTCCGCATGTGCCAATTTATGTGGATTCTCCAATGGCGGTAAATGCAACCAGTGTATTCCGCGTTCATCCTGAATGTTATGACGAAAGTGTAAACGAAGCCTTCTTAAAGCATCATAAAAATCCTTTTGGATTCGGAGATTTAACTTATACAACAAGTATTGAAGAATCCAAGGCGCTGAACAAAAAAGAAGGGCCTATGATTATCATAAGTGCGGATGGTATGTGCGAAGCAGGACGTGTCCTTTATCACCTTGCAAATGATATTACAAATCCGCGAAACACGGTAATGATTGTAGGTTACATGGCAGAAAATACTCTTGGCCGAAAAATCCGCGACGGAGAAAAAGAAGTTATGATTCTTGGCGACAAATACAAGGTTGAAGCTAAGGTCGAGCTGATGAATGCCTTTAGTGCTCACGCCGACTACGGCGAAATGACTGAATGGCTTAAAGCAATAGATACAAGCCGCCTTAAGAAGATTTTCTTAGTTCACGGCGAACGGGAAGCACAGGAATTTTTCCAGAATCACCTGCACGAAAACGGTTTTCCAAACGTTGAAATTGTTAGACCTGAGACTACATATACACTTTAAGGTGTTGATATGTAGTGTTAAAAGTATTATTATGAATACGAATGACGCTAGGGAAAGTTTTTCCGCGTACTTCTTAAAATACAAGTTTACTTGGGGATTTTTGAAGTTGGGCGCCAGTTTGTAAATATATCTTCCGGTAAAGCTACCGGTGAAAAGAGGTTTATATGACATTAAGACCAGAATGGGAAGGATTCAAGGGACGTCTTTGGACAGAAGAAGTAAACGTTCGTGACTTTATTCAGAATAACTACACACCTTATGATGGTGATGAAAAATTCCTTGCAGGCCCTACAAAGGCTACAGAAAAACTTTTTGATGAACTTCAGAAGCTTCAGAAAGAAGAGCATAACAAGGTTTCTATCGGTAAAGATGGAAAGAAGAGAACTGGTGTTCTTGACCTTGAAACAAAAGTAGTAACAGGCCTTACAGCTTATGGTGCTGCTTATATTTGCCCGGAAGGAAAAGAATTGGAAAAGGTAGTTGGTCTTCAGACTGATAAACCTTTGAAACGTGCTTTCATGCCTTACGGTGGAATTAACATGGCTGTACAGTCTTGTGAAATGTACGGTTATGATGTTGATCCAGAACTTAAAAAGATTTTCACAGAATATCACAAAACACATAACCAGGGTGTATTTGATATCTACACTCCAGAGCACCGTGCAGTTCGCTCTGCTCACATTTTGACAGGTTTGCCTGATACTTATGGCCGCGGACGTATCGTAGGTGACTACCGCCGTGTAGCTCTTTATGGTATCGACCAGCTTATCAAATACAAGCAGGAAGACTTTGCTAACATCGGTGATGGTACAATGAGCGAAGATGTTTGCCGCCGCCGTGAAGAAGTAACAGACCAGATCAATGCTCTTAAAGGCATGAAAGAAATGGCTGCAGCTTACGGTTATGATATTTCTAAACCGGCTGCAAATGCTCGTGAAGCAGTACAGTGGCTCTACTTCGGTTACCTTGCTGCTATCAAGACACAGAACGGTGCTGCTATGTCTGTTGGTCGTGTATCAACATTCCTCGACATCTACATCAGCCGCGATATGGCTGCTGGAAAACTTACAGAAGAAGAAGCACAGGAACTCATTGACCACCTGGTAATGAAGCTCCGCATGGTTCGCTTTGCACGTATCGAATCTTACAACCAGCTCTTCTCTGGTGACCCAATCTGGGCTACTCTTGAAGTTGGTGGACTTGGACAGGATGGCCGCTCACAGGTAACAAAGAACGACTTCCGCTTCCTCCACACATTGGAAAACATGGGACCTTCTCCAGAGCCTAACCTGACAATCCTTTACTCAAAGAGACTCCCAGAATCTTTCCGCAAATACTGTGCTAAGATTTCTATCGATACATCTTCAGTTCAGTACGAGAACGATGACGTTATGCGCCCAATCTGGGGTGATGACTACTCAATCTGCTGCTGTGTATCAGCAACACAGACTGGTAAGGAAATGCAGTTCTTCGGTGCCCGCGCTAACCTTGCAAAAGCTTTGCTTTACGCTTTCAACGGTGGTAAAGATGAAGGTCTTAAGAAGGGTATGCAGATTGGTCCAGAATATGCTCCAATCACAGCAGATGTTATTGATGCTTCTAACTACAAAGAAGTTGAAAAGAAATACCTTGCAATGCTCGAATGGCTTGCTGACGTTTATGTAAACGTATTGAACGCAATCCACTACATGCACGACAAATACTACTACGAAGCAGCTGAACTTGCTTTGGAAGATACAGATATCAAACGTACATTCGCTACTGGTATCGCAGGTTTCTCTCACGTAGTTGACTCACTTTCTGCAATGAAATATGCAAAAGTTAAGGTTAACCGCGAAAAGGTAGAAGTAAAAGACAAGGCTGGAAACGTAATCGATACTGTAACTTTGGTAAAAGACTTTACAGTTGAAGGTGACTTCCCACGCTACGGTCAGGATGATGACCGCGCAGACGAAATCGCTGTATGGCTTTTGAAGACATTCGTTGGAATGATTAAACGTCACCCAACATACCGCAACTCTGAGCCTACAACTTCTATCCTTACAATTACTTCTAACGTTGTATACGGTAAGGCTACAGGTGCTCTTCCTAACGGACGCCCAGCTGGTGCTCCATTCTCACCTGGTGCTAACCCATCTTACGGTGCAGAAACAAAGGGTCTTATCAAGTCTTTGAACTCTGTTGCTAAGCTTCCATACCACTACGCTTTGGACGGTATTTCAAATACTCAGACAATCAACCCTTCAGCTCTTGGACATGCTAAAGATGAACAGGTTGAAAACCTTGTAAACGTTCTTGACGGTTACTTTGATATGGGACCAGATTCTGGTCACACTGGAGCTCACCACTTGAACGTAAACGTATTCGGTGTTGAAAAACTTAAGGACTGCCAGGCACACCCTGAAAAACCAGAGTATGCTAACTTCACAGTTCGTGTATCTGGATACGCTGTACGCTTCATCAACCTTACTAAGGAACAGCAGGACGACGTTATCGCTCGTACTTGCCACGCTAGTTTGTAATCGAAGATTACAAACTAGGTAAGCACGACCAGTTTACTGGGCGTGCGACCATCACTTTAGTAGGTGATATATCCGGCGGTTGATATCGCCGGAAGCAAAAAGGCTGACTTACAATTTGCAAGTCAGCCTTTTTTTATGCCTTTTAATCTTATTAATTATCTTCTTCCATCAAGTGCGTTAGAAAGTGCGCTTTTGTTTTTATAGAAGTCTGATTTTGCTTTATACATTTTTTCGTCAGCAGCTTTTTCCAGTTCTGGAATTGAATATCCTGGATAATTTGAACGGTTTGCTACTCCATATGAAAGAGAAATTGTTTTTATTACTTCTCCGTTCCAGTTTGCAGCATAAGAAATAAATCTGTTTATGCGCCGCTCAAGGATTTCGGCTCTTTCTTTTATGATGATAAAAAATTCATCACCGCCAAGGCGGCAGATTAATTCTGCATCGGGGAAGGCTTCCATCATACAAATTGCCGTGCTCTTTAATAATTCATCACCTGCATCGTGACCTAATGAGTCGTTTGTAGCTTTTAGACCGTTTATATCAATCATTATAAAGTTTGTTTCGCTGTCTATGCCCATTGCTTCTAATTTTGCAATCTTTCTGTAATATAGACGGCGGTTTCCAAGGCCAGTAAGCTGATCTTTGTAAGAATTTCGTTCTGATTCCAGAAGTTTTGCGTGTTCGTTCAGGGAATTAGAAAGTTTTAGAAGGCTTGCAAGAATATGCATTCCAAAAAGGATAAAGAAACCTATTGTAATAAGGAACATATAATTCATGCCTTTTCCAAAAAGGAAGAGCAGCATGCTCACAATTGCAAACATTCCAAAAATTGTACTTCCAATAGAAAGAACTTTTTGTTCCCTCTTGAATTTTTTTACATTGGCAAAGTCAAAGGCAACGCAGATTGTTATTATGATGGCAATAAAGTCAATAAGATGTGTTAAAAAGAGCATCTGTGTAATGTCATAAATGCCTGAAACAAATAAGATGACCTGAATGGCAAGATTAATTTCTGAGATTATTTGAAGTGCCCGCAGCATTAATCTGTGTTTTTTATTTATTGCACAAAGAAAAGCAGAAAAGAAGATTGGCAGCGAAGTAAAAGAAAGGTAGTTTAATACGCCAACAAATGCCATATTACCGATTAATACGCCAAGAACATCAAAATTTGTAATAATCCATACAACAATAGACACAGAAATTAAAAAGGTTTCTATGGAAATATCCAGCTCCTCTAATGTTCTTTTACTCTGATAAAGATAGCTGAATACAAAGGCATTTAAAGAAAAAAGAGAACATATAAACAAAAGTCCAGACAACAGATACGAAGGAAGACATTCTTTTATGTTTTCGCCTATATACGTTGCCATTGTAGAAATCCTAATATCAGAAATGCTGGCGCCATAAGGGTTTTCCTGCAAAGAAATCATCAGATTAATTGTCTGTCCGCTAAAAACTGTGCTTAAAGGAATAAAACATGTGTTTCTGCCAGCGTAAGTTTCTATTCCCATAACACTTGGAACTTCTGAATTAAAAAATACGCTCTGATGTAGTCTTGCAGAAATATTTTTATATTTTCCGTGAATCTCAATGATATTTGTATCTCTTAGGCTTGGAAGTTGTGTATATACTGTAAAGATTTCTTTTGATTTGTTGTTGTTGAAAGGTAGTTTTACGGGTTGGGTCAGTTCTTCATCAAAATACAGCTTTAGGGCCGTTGGCTGTGTAACAATTTTTACTCTTTTTAAATCTGTATCTTTAAAAAAGAAAGCTAAAATTAAGTAAAAAATCATTAATCCTAGTGTAATGAAGAATGTAATTTTGCTTATTTTATTCTTAAATACAAATAAATGATTTTCATTCATCTTAATGTGTTATTATCCCCTCGTTTTAAACACAAGCATTTTTCAATTATACCACAGCTTTTTTGAGATTCAAATAAAAAGTTGAAAGATACAGGGCATTACACGTATAATGTAATTATAGTTTTATAGGAGAATTAAATTATGGAAGGATACATTCACCAGCTTGAAAGTTTTGGCTGCGCAGACGGACCTGGAAGCCGTTTTATCATCTTTTTTTCTGGTTGCGGCTACCGCTGTAAATACTGTCATAACCCTGACACCTGGAAGATGACTGACGGAAAGAAATACACTGCCGATCAGCTGATTACAGAGGCTCTAAGCTGTCGTTCCTACTGGGGAAAGAAGGGTGGAATTACTGTAAGCGGTGGTGAACCTCTTATGCAGATTGATTTTCTGACCGAGCTTTTTGAAAAGGCAAAGGAAAAGGGAATAAACACTTGTATTGATACTGCGGGCGGTCCTTTTACAATGGAAGGTGAATGGTTCAAAAAGTTTGAAAAGCTGATGACTGTTACAGACATCCTTCTTGTGGATATCAAACATATTGATGAAAAAGAGCATATTGAACTGACCGGCCAGACCCGCGAAAATGTGCGCCAGATGTTTGAATATCTTGATAAAATCAATAAGCCAATCTGGATCCGTCACGTACTGGTTCCTGGCATTACCGATAACGACGAATATCTTACTAAGACACGTGATTTTATTCGTACCCTGCACAACGTTCAACGCGTTGAGATTCTGCCTTATCACGGACTTGGCGCCGCTAAATACAAGGAAATGGGAATTGATTACATTCTTAAAGATACCGAAAGCCCTACAAAAGAGAGGGTAGAAAATGCCCGCGCCATTCTTGAGTGCGAAAAATACGACGGGTGGAAAAAATAAGCGCAAAATATAGCTTGGTTACAGGATGTATGCCAAGCTTGCGATAGTCTCTCTTGTTGCTGCAATCATAATATGGAATAAAAGTGATAATAACAAAGTCAAATCTGAAGATTTTTTTTGAAAATTTTTAAGAGAAGTTATGTGCTTTTTTATACTTATTTGATTACGGAACGAATACTTTGTTCTATGTATATCCTCAAATCTTCTTTTAATTTTTGGTATACACGTTCTGAAACTATTTTTATAAACTCATCTTTGTTTGAATTTATTATATTTTCTTCACAACCATTCTCATCGAAAAGTTGATAAGTTTTTACATTTAGTACTGAAGCAATTTGATCAATAACATCCGGTGGAGGAAAAGAGACTCCGCATTCAATTCCATTTATATAGTTGAAACTTTTGTCAATTAACCCTGCCAGCTGAGCCTGTGTATAACCTTTTTGTTTTCTAAAAGTCTTTAAATTTGTGATGAATATTTGCTGTGTATTCATACAAAAATATTGACAGTCTTTTTATAAAATTACACACATTAATAAAAGTATTATTATGATAAAATTTGTAAAACATAGTAATATTATGTATAATAACATTGTAATAATGTGTGAAACTAAAGTAATAAGTGTTGATAACAATATTAGTGTGTAATTTTAATGGGTAATAGTTCGATAGTCCTTACGGTAATAGTTCCGTTTTATAATTCAAAAAAATATCTGGAAGGATTTGTTGCTCAGCTAACAAATCAAATAAATCAAAACTTTTTAGTAATTTTTATAGATAATGGCTCAACAGATGGTAGCTATGAATACTGTAAACAGTTGATACAAGATTTACCAAGTTTTTCCTTGCATCATTCAACACCATCATGTTGTGTGGGTGCAGCACGTGTCTGCGGAATTAATCTTTGTAAAACTAAATATCTTACTTTTTTTGATGTTGATGATGAAATTTCAGATGATGCGATTCAACGAATACTGAATGGAATTGAATCAGATAGAGAATCTCAAATTTTTATTTATGAGCACAGAAACAGGAAAAACAGCTTAATTGAAAACTGTTGTACAAATGTATCGACAGTAAATAAACTGTTTCAGGAATCATCTCCTTTAATAAATCATCTATGGAATAAAGTTTTTAAAACAGAGCTTCTTAAGAATATTGATTTACCTTACCTTTCAACTCTTTCCTTCGCAGAAGATTTGTATGCCTGCGTACATGCTTTTCTTATCTCTACAAAAACAACAATAGTACATAAATCGTATTATACTTATGTCAAAAATTCAGCATCTTGTACTATGCAGCGATCTGAGAAGTCTTTCTATGATAACGCACGTGCTAATGAAAAACTTCTTGAATTATCAGAATTGTATGAAAATGCTGCTGTAAAAAACTATATCCAAAATGATGCTTTCTATTGTTTTGGACAGTTTATTTTTCCAAATAAGAAAAATTCTTTTCAATGGAAAAGCCCGCATTATAGGCAATATCGTGAATTGCCATTAGATAAAGTTTCTACTCCAACTGAAATCTCTTCATTTATACGTTTTTATATTTATTTGATAAAACGTAAGTTTGATTTTTTTGCATTTCTAATCTGGATTCTCTTAAAAATAAAACAAGGACTGAAAAATGAGTAGTCTTATAAGTGTAATTATTCCTGTATATAATGTAGAAAAATTTCTTGTAAAATGTATTGATTCTGTAATATCTCAAAGCTACACGAACCTTGAAATTCTTCTTATAGATGACGGATCAACAGATGGAAGCGGAAAAATATGTGATAGTTATGCTCAAAAAGATAATCGTATAAAAGTAATTCATAAAATTAATGGAGGACTTTCGTCTGCAAGAAATCTTGGACTAGACAATGCATCTGGTGAATACATCGCTTTTATAGATAGTGATGATTTTGTAAAGAAAAATTTTATACAGATCTTGTATGAGCGTCTTATTATTGATAAATCTGATATTTCGGTATGTAATTTTGAACGAATTGATGAAAGCGGTAATAGTATTTCGGAGTTTCCACTCATTAAATCTGAAGAAAAAATGATTCAGAACAGAAAAGAATTTTGGGAATCTTTTTTTCACCATGGGGCTGTTAATGTTGTTGCCTGGAATAAGTTGTATAAGAAGAAAATTTTTGATTCTATTCGTTATTTTGAAGGTCATATTCACGAAGATATCTTTATTATTCCAGAAATTATTGAGTGTGTTGAAAAAATTTCATTTACTACAGAACCACTGTACTGTTATCTGAAGAGATCGGATAGTATCGTAGGGAATGTAAAAAATAAACATGTATTCGATATAGATAAAATTTTTGCAGACTTACTCCTAGCAGAATATTTTGAAAAAAATGGGTATTTTGAAATGTTCTCACACCATTTGCTTGATGTTATCATAGACACAACAGAAAATGTATGTAAAGCAAAATTAACAAAAAAGGAGATGAGTGACTTTCAGAATATTCATAAGAGATTCTCTCTTTTATATATCAGGAATTATAAAGATTTTTCAAAGAGAGGTATTAAATTTCACGTTTATATGCAGTTATTCTGTTTTAATGTTCATTTGTTTTATATTATTTACAGTATTTTGAAATGTGTAAAAAATATGAAAAAGAAGGTCAGTAAACATGGCTGATATACAAATATCTGATGGAACTGCAAAAGAAAAAGTATTCTCTGGAGTATTCTGGAAATTTAGTGAAAGAATTTTAGCACAGGGGATTTCGTTTGTTGTTTCTGTTGTACTTGCGAGAATTCTTATGCCGCAGGATTATGGCATGGTGGCAATGGTTACCATTTTTATTGCCATTGCAGATGTATTTGTTTCTACAGGATTTTCAACAGCATTGATTCAGAAAAAAGATGCCTCGGAAACTGATTTTTCTACGCTTTTTTATTGCAGTTTTTTGCTTTCATTGCTTATTTATGTTCTCCTCTTTTTTTGTGCTCCCTATATTGCCAACTTTTATAATATGAAAGCACTTACGCTTGTTGTCCGAATTTTTGCATTGCGTCTGCCACTTTCATCATATAATGCTATACAGCATGCTTTTGTTTCCCGCCACATGATTTTCAAGCGTTTTTTCTTTTCTACTTTGCTTGGAACTCTTTTATCCGGCATTGTTGGGATTTTTCTGGCATACAAAGGCTTTGGTGTATGGGCTCTTATAGGACAGTATTTTACAAATTCAATTGTTGATACGATTGTACTTTCAATAACTGTACGTTGGCATCCCAGATTTATTTTTTCTATTACGTCTGCAAAAAATCTTATGAACTATGGATGGAAGGTTCTTGCAGCAGATTTATCAGGAACCTTCTTCAATCATTTACGTGGACTAATAGTTGGAAAATTTTATTCAGCAGCTGACTTGGCTTACTATAATAGAGGAACTAATATTTCAAATCTGCTTACAAATAATATTTACACTTCTGTAACTGCAGTTCTTTTTCCTGCCCTTTCTAACGAAAGTGATAATCTTGAGAAAGTAAAAAATATGTTCAGTAGAAGTGTAAGAGTTCTTTCCTATTTAATTTTTCCCTTGCTTGCAGGTTGTATTGCTGTTGCAAGACCTTTTACGCTTGTAGTATTTACTGCAAAATGGGAAGAAAGTATTTATTTTATACAAATAATATGTCTTGTGCCCTGTATTGAATTGGTAGGACATTTGAGTATTCAGGGTTTGAAGGCTACGGCTCATACAGGTGCTCTTTTAAGAAATGAACTTTTGAATAAACCTCCCTATATAATTTGTCTTGTTGTAGGAAGTGTGTTGGGGGTAAAGGCACTTGCAGTATCTATGCTGATTTCATCTGCAATTGGAACTTTTATAAACATTAATGCATTCAAAAAGATAATCTCTTATTCATATAAAAATTTGGTTATGGATTTAGCTAGTGCTGTACTTCTTTCAGTTGTAATGGGAGCAGCAATTTCTCTCTGGAAGCTGGTACATTTATCAGATCTTTTACTTCTTATTATTCAGATTGTAAGTGGAGTCATTTTATACATTTTGCTTTCAATTATTACCAAAAATGAATCATTTAATTATGTAAAGAATTTACTAATTTTAAAAATAAGGAAAACAGCATGAAAGAAATTGCCTTAATTCTCCCGCCATGGCTACCCGTTCCAGCTGTAAAAGGTGGTGCAATAGAAACTTTGATGACACTTCTTGCCGATGAAAATGAAAAATACGGCAAGGTTAGATCTTCTGTTTTTTCAATTTATGATAAAGAGGCTTGTGCTCAGTCAAAAAAATATATTGATTCCGATTTTTATTTCATAAAACTTAAAAAATCAAAATTAATTTCTAAATCAATTCATTTTGCAAGTCGGGTTTTTCGAAAACTTTTCGTGCATGACTTTATTTTGTCGGAGTATTACCGAAAGGTATTTTCGATTTGTCGAAAAAAATGCTTTGACGCAATTATTGCGGAAGGTGGTGAGTATTTTGAATTCAGACGTTTTTCAAGGCAATTTGGCCGAGAAAAAATGTATCTTCACATTCACTGTCACTTACAGTTACGGCCTGACTTAGCAGGAATCTTCGGAAATACTATTTCTGTAAGTCACTATGTAAATAATGCCTGGATTCAGTCTTGTAAAGATAAAACTTCTGAAGAAGGGCAGAAGCATTATGTTGTAGTGAATGCCGTTGATGAGGAATTATTCACAAAGGAAGTTTCGTTAGAGGAAAAAAAAGCAATTAGAACTTCTGTTGGAATTTCAGATGACGACATACTTCTTTTGTATATTGGGCGCATTATAGAAGTAAAAGGTGTTTTTGAACTTATTCAGGCAACACTTTCAATCAAAAATCCAAAAGTTAAACTGCTTGTAATTGGAAGCATTAATTTTGCAAAAGATGAAACATCTCCATATTTGAAAAAAATTACTGAACTTATAAAGAATAATCCTCAGAAAATAAAGCAGTTAGGTTACATAGACAACAAAGAAGTTTATAAATATGCAAAAAGTGCCGATATTCGTGTTCTTCCTTCAAAGTGGGAGGAAGCAGGTTCTTTGGCGCTTATAGAATCATTGCATGCGGGAATACCAATTATAATAACTCGTTCAGGTGGTATGCCCGAAGTTATATGCCATGATGGTGCTGTTATTATCGAAAAGGATGAAAATCTTGTTCAAAATATTGCGGATGCTGTTGAAGTAATTATTTCTCAGCCTGAAAAAATGAAACAGATGCAGAAAGCTAATTCTGTCCAGTCACAAAAATTTAGAAAATCAGAATTCTATGACACGTTTGTAAAAATATTTGATGCAAAGGAGATATGATAATGAATGATGATGTAACCCTTGTTACAGCCTTTTTTGATATAGGACGCGGTGATTTTAATATTGTTCGCTGTGAGCCACGCTCTGCTCAGAAATATATTGATTATTTTGATTTTTGGGCACGAATCCAGAACAAATTGGTAGTTTATACATCTCCTGAATACGCTAAGCAAATACGTGATGTAAGAAAAAAATATGGACGCGAGAACGAAACTGTAATTATTGAGATTGAAGATATTTTTGCAATTGAGAAAGATATTTATAATCGAATGAAAAATATAGAGTCTGATGAAAACTTTAAAGATTTTCGTTTCTGGAATAAGGAAGTTTCTAATCGTGCAGATTACAATTACATTATGTTGATGAAATACTGGTGTATGCAGGATGCTGTTGCAAGAGGTCTATGTTCTAATGTAGTTTTTTGGATTGACTTTGGGTACAATCACGGCGGAGTCTGCTATACAAAGACAGAAGAGTTTAATTTTTATATTACAGGTACAACTAATAATAAAATTCAACTTTATGCACTTCCCCAAAAAGAACCTGAGAAGGTGTCTGGGATACAAAGTCTTCAATTTCAATTTGATACCTTTGCAGGATGTCCTGTTGTTGCACCATATAGTATGTGTAATGAACTCTGGCAAATGACAAAAACAGCCATGCTATCATTGATTTCCCTTGATTGCATTGATGATGACCAGCAGCTTTTACTTATGGCTTATAAATTACATCCAGAATGCTTTGAAATACATAATTCCGACTGGTTTATGCCATTAAAAGAATATTGGGGTGGTAGTTATTTAACTGTAAAAGAAAAAGAAACTATAGTGTCAAAAAAAACATTTGTCCGTCGTTTGCTTGGAAAAATTAAGAGAAGTATTGTTCGTGCGAAGTCACGAAATCAAGTTCAGCGGGAGGATTTTATATGCAGAATGAAGAAAGCTTCAGAATTGATATACAGATAAAGGAAAGTCAAATAAAATCTCTGAATAGAAATTCTTCATTTGAATTACTTCGCATTTTTGCAATGATTTTTATTATTATGTCTCATTTTTGCTGGCATGGTGTGCTTTGTTCTGGAAAGTGTGATAGTGATAACAATTTTGTTCATCATTGTTCATCCTATTTTGGAACTTTAGGTAATTATCTTTTCATGTTGATTTCAGGATATTTTCTATCATCTTCAAAGTTTTCATACAGAAAAATTGTTCGAATTTGTGGTCAAATGACTTTTTATTCCATACCTACAGCAATATTCTTATACTGTCTTGGATTTTTGCCTGCAAAAGAAGTTTTTTTTTCATTTATTCCTTATTTTAGGGATCTGAACTGGTATGCTTGTGCGTATATAGTCTTTTATTTTTTTGTTCCGTATTTGAATAAATTACTATCTACCTTAGATCAGAAAGAAGTTTTTAAGGTGACTATTATTTGTGTTGTTTTTAATTGTGTAATTCCAAAAATTCCATATGTTGAAATGTTCAAACCTGATTTACTGCTCCAGTTTTTCATGATGTATTTTACAGCAAATTATATAAAAAGATATAAACCTTTAATTTTAGATGATAAAAGAAAACTTATTATAATATTTTTTATTAGTGTGATAGTAATAGAATTTATACTTTTCTTAAATGATTTTGACGGATTGAGCCATAATTTCGTATATAAAATTATAAAATTCTTCTTTTTTCTAAGATATATTGCAGTATATATTCTTGCAGTTACAATTTTCTGTATATTTTTGAGTATTCATTTTTCAAGTCAAATTGTAAATTTCTTTGCAAGTGGAACATTTGGTATTTATCTTTTTCACGATAACAACTATATAAGACCTGTTCTTTGGCACAGTATATTAAAAACAGAAATGTGTGCAGAATCACGATTTATTCTTCCGTATATGTGTTTATGTGTATTTATGATTTTTATTATAGGTACAATTATTGATGCTTTTAGACGATTTATATTCAAATTTATACTTTTACAGAATGATAAGAAAAAGACTGTGAAAAAACTAAATAATCCTACTACCTCTTCTTTCTAAAATTTGATAAAATAAAACGATTAAATTATTTGTACTCTTTCTGGAGTTTTTATTATGGCTATTGATAAGTGGGAAATCGTAATCGGATGTGAGATTCATACTCAGCTTTTGACTAAAACTAAGGCTTTTTGTGCCTGCGAAAATAGATACGGCGGAATGCCTGATACTCGTGTTTGCCCGGTTTGTCTGGGACTCCCAGGG
>JAILHD010000135.1 GCA_024696155.1 Treponema sp.
CAGATTAATCGAAATTCTTACCTTAAAATCCGTTATGAAGAATCTTTTAACAGTGATTTAATAAAAGCCTTTGCAGATTACGCAAAAAAAGGTTATCTGGAGCTTTTGGGAACTACTGGTACAGATATTTTCTTCCCTCACTACACTGATATGCGCGAAATTATTTCGGCACAGGTAGAAAGCGGACTTCATTCATACCGTCAGATTTTTGGTTTTATTCCAGAAGGATTCTGGATGCCGGATTTTGGATATACTCCAGGAGCAGAAAAGCTTATTAAGGCTTACGGCTATTCGTACACAATTGTGGACGCACGTTCTCTTCTTCTTGCAAAACAGATGCCTTCTAAAGGTATTTTCTACCCTGTAAGAACAGAAAACTCTCTTGCGCTTTTTGCAAATGACCCTGACTGCTACGATGATGTTTTTGGCGAAGAAACTGGTTTTGCAAATGCAAGTGTTTACCGCAATGAAAAACGCGATATTGGTTTTGAACTTGAACTTGAAGACCTTGAGCCTTTGATGGACAAAAAAACTGCACGTTTTGCAACTGGCTTTAAATACTGGAACAAAACTTTTGCAAAAGACGGCACAGAAGGCTGCTATGTTCAGGAAGATGCTTTTGCTCAAGCAGAAAAAGACGCAGCTGCTTTTGTAGAAAAACGCGAAGCTCTTTTGACAAAGGCTAGCGAAGTTGCCGGTGATGTTGATTTTGTAAATCTTATTTGTACTTTTAATTCTGATGATTTAAAAGGCTGGAACGAAAGTTATAAATGGCTTGAAGCTGTATTAAGAAAGACTGCACAGTCCAGCATGTCTCTGGTGTTCTGTAAAAATCTTTTAAAAAAACAGTATGAGCTTGAAAAAATTGTGCCATATTTTTCTGCAGGAAACGGAACTGGATATGGAGAGAACCTGCTTTCTAACCGCAACAGCTGGATGATGCGTTATGTTCGCAAGGCCTGCGAAAGAATTGTTGACCTTTCTGACCGCTTCCCTAACGATACAGGTCTTAAGACTCGTCTTTTGAACCTTGGTGCAAAGGAACTTATGCTTGCACAGAGCCTTAATCTTGCCAAAATGATAGAAAACGAAGATTATGCCGACTACGCAATCACACGTTTTAAGGATTCTATTGAAGCCTTTACAATTGTGTTTGATTCTTTGGGTTCTAATACAGTAAGTACTGAATGGCTTACAACAATAGAGATGAAAGATTCGTTCTTCCCGTGGATGAACTACAGAATCTTTAGTAAAAAGAAATAATTATTCGAACTTCAAAGTATTTTTGATTTTTTCGAACATTTCAATTTGTGAGCGGGCGCTTGCGATTCCAAGTTTTGCCGGATCGTAGCGTCTGTCGATTTCTAAAATCTTTTCCCAGCTGTCTATGGCTTCCTGCCACTTTCCCTGTGAATAATAAGTTAATCCCTGACGGTAAAGGATATCAATTTCATTTTGAACAAGGCTTCTGCCTCTGTCGCCTAAAAGAAGTTTTGCGCTAATGCTTACTCTGTTCAGCGGATTTAATGAAGATGTAAAGTCGAGTGTGTAATTAAAATTAAGGCGAATCTTACTGACTTCAAATTCAAAACCAGAGCTGAAGGCTGGATTTGCACCTTTTATCTGGAATCCCAGCATAAATGCAAGAAATTTTGCAAATTGAATTTCTACGCCAAGGCTTTCATTAAGTCTGTAGGCGGTTCCCGTCTGAATGTTTATTGGCGTTTTTAAATCCACAGAGATTGTAACGGGCTTAATAAACCTTAAAGACATTCCAGTTGCGATTACGGTTGGAAGTGCATCGTCAAGAACAACCCCGCCGCTGCTGCCAAAGCCTGTAAAGGCTGCTCCCAGGTTCATTACAGAAAAGCCGATGCGCACATTCGGGTCGCGCGAAGAATAAAATTTTAAGAAATTGAATTGCAGCATTACGCCAATGTCTGCCATTGCCGCAAGTGCGCTCTGTTCAAGGCCGGAGCCCGAAATTATGCTGTTTGTGTCTTTGTCGGTATAATCTGGCATTCCGCGCCAGCCGCCTTTTATTGTTGTACCAACGGCAATGCCTTTAAAATTATAACCAGCTAAAAAGTTGTAGGAGATGTTAAAGCCGCCTGTAGTTTCTGTGTAATAACTGCCCGCTACGCGGTCGCCAAAAAGGTTGTACTCTGTAAAAGGCACGTAAAAGCAGCTCACAAACGAACCAATTGAAAGATTTTTATTTCTGGTGGTAAAGGCAATGCTTTCCATCCTGGAATCTGCAATCCAGTGGTTATGGTATAGTGCAAGTTGAGTTTCGTCCTGAATGGCGCCTGCTGCAGGATTAAACTGAAGGTAGCTTACATCGTTACAATAACCTGTGTAAGCAGAGCCAAGGCTTTCTGTGCGGCCTCCAAACGGAATTAAAAGAGAGCGGAAAGTAGTTGTACCTTCGTTTTTATCTATGCGGGTATAAAAAATATCAGAAAGGGTATTGGTTACAGAGGAATAATCCAGCGCAAAAATGTTAAGCTGGAGCGTCAAGAGAACGGCTGTTATTGTAAAGCGTCTGACATTATTCATGTTTCCCCGCCATTAAACAGTATAACTCTACTTTCTAAAATAGCACGTTTTTCTCTTGTTTCTCGGGCTTTTTACTTCAATATATAAGTACAAATTTCCGAAATATAAAATATAATATATTATAGCAGAATGACAAAAAAATGTCTGTTTCTGACATTGATTTTTTTTCTCACGATTTTTGATTTGAGCGCCGCTCCGTCGATTCAGAAGGATAAAGATGTGCGCCTTTCAGAAATTGATAACCTTATCCGCCGAACCGAATACGATAAGGCTCTTGAACTTTTAAATGTTTATATTGCAAATAATCCAGACGGTTTTGATAATGCACAGTTTAGAATCAAGAATATTATAAAGGCAAGAATGGAATATTCCAAGCTGGCAGACCGCCTTATTCAGATAATTGTTAATGAACCCGAAAACAATAAAAAAATATACGAAATTATTGCCCAGCTGGAAAAATACGAAAAACATCCTTCCGATGCAAATCTTCAGTTTATTGCCGATGTAAAACGTTCTGCTCAGTTTAACTACTTCCGCGCAGTATTTATGGAACTTCAGACAGAGGCGGTGGGACTTATGCTTGCAACTTCTTATGTTCCGGCTATAGAAAAAATCCGCGAAGGCTTCTGGCTTTATAAAGACGATTTTTATGAAAAATGGGAAGAAAAACCTGAATTTACTTCAAAAGCTGGCAGCATATTGAACGACCTGGAAAAAAATCTTACAGCCTTTGAAAGTCGTGATTATATTCTAAAATTGAATGACAGTGTTCAAAAATTTATTCAGTACGTAAACGCCGATTCTTACAAAGACGCGGTTTCAGCATTTAATGAGGTTCAAAAGCATTTTGCAGATTTGAATGCGCTTTACATAAAAATAAAAAAAGATGCCTCGGATTTTGACGAACTTTTTGAAAAGACAAGCGCAGTAGATTCCGATTTTACCGATGCCTCCTACCTTCCGTTTATGATTCGTTTTATAAATGGAATCGATTCAATTCAGAACAGTGGAATTGCGGGCATTATGGACGGTCTTTGGGACAATCTTTGTGCACGAATGAATAATGCAGTTTTTGATCAGCTTATTTCAAAATATAATCAGTATCTTTTGGCGCTGAAAGGTGAAGAGCAGGGTAAAAATAATCTGAATCAGGAACAGACTGCCTTTGATGCGGCTTCTTCGTCTATGAATTATGCCGTTATGGAAAAAAAAGTTATTGTCCTTTATGACATGAAGTCTGGCAGACCTGGAAACGAAAATCCACTTTCTGATTACTCAATTTTGTGCAGTTACCTGGCAAGACTTGTAAATGAAACTCAAAATCTTAGAACAGCCCAGCATCAGGTGGCTTTGATTCAGAAAGAACAGGAAGAATTAATAAAAACTCTTGGCGAAGAAAAAAATAAGTCAGAACTTATTCAAAAACTTTTTTCTGTTTCTGAGCGCGTTGCCGCTGTTACTGGCCTTAAAAGTGAAAAAGATCTGGATGTTTGCGAATGGGCAAAACCTTATAATGAAAACGGATTAAAAGAGTGGAAAAGGCTTTCGGAATATTATTCAGAGCTTTTGGATTCAGTATTTGCCCTGGCACAGACAATTGATTATTCAACGTGGGTTCAGATTTCTCAGTTTTATCGTGGAATTTCTGATTCCTATGTTGCAGATGCCCGTGAGTATAATGCCTCGGGAAATTTTTACTATGAAGGCTTAAAGCAGAGAATCCCTGGAAAAGAGCTGAATGATTTTAGAAAAAAAGCTTCTGCTGCTAACGATTATGCAAAAAATCAGCGTGAATCAGAACAGGAACTAGAAGACGATTTTGGAATAATTTACTGCTACCCTGATATTGCAAAAGTCTTATTTAATTTTAATTCTGCCCAGATTGATAATTTTATAAATAAAACAAACGAGCATAACACACTTTTGCAGGATTTTTATCAGAAAAATCCTAACTGGCACGACAAAGATGAAATGTATCAGGTTGCGGAAGAAAATCAACGCTATTTTGAAGCAAACATAGAGCTGCTTTTAAGCCTTAAAAATGCCTGTGCAGAAGAACTTGCCTTGTGCGAACAGAAAATCATTCTTGCTAAGGTTTCGCGTAACGAAGGCGATATCCGCTATGATGAGGCTGAGGGCGCTTTCAAAAAGCAGGATTATGCTCTTGCGCGAAAAAAGCTTCAGGATTCGCTTTCAAAATATGACGAGTCGCTTTCTAATCAGGATGATGATGATCTTAGGCTTTTGTGTGATAAAAGGCTTGCTGAACTTGCAGCAAAAATTACCCGCGCAGAAAACGAACTTGTGGTTGTAGAGGTTCGAAATCTAAAAACGCTTGCAAAAGACGCATACTTTAACGGTCGATTTGATGATGCAGAAAAGTATCTTAATCAGGCAAGAATCCGCTGGGCAGATACAAACGTAACAGAAGATGAAGAAATCCTTAATCTTATGACCTTTGTAAACACTGCGGTTTCTATGAATACAGGACGAGAGATTCTTCCAAGTTATCCGCAGTATCCGGAGATGTCGCAGCTTTTGGATATTGCGTATCAGTATTACGATTCTGGAAGTCACAGATATTCAAATGGAAACTATAAAGAAGGCGACTTAGATTTAGACAGGGCCTTGCAGAGTATTCAAAAGGTGCAGTATGTTTATCCGCTTAATCAGGAAGCTTCGCTTTTAACGTTAAAAATCAACAAGCTAAAAGATCCTGAAAAATTCAGCGAAGAATTTAAGCAGAAAATTGATGCTGCAAAGTTCATGTGCCAGAGAAAAGAGACCCAGCATGAAGGTTATGCAAATCTTTTGGATTATAATCAGCTGGAACCCGACTATCCGGGCCTTAAAGACCTTATTTATCAGACAGAAATTGAAATTGGAATCCGCAAAAAGCCGGTGGAAGTTTCAGAAAAAAAACAGGCGCGGAATTTGTATTCGCAGGCTAAGACAGCATTTTCCAGTGCGGGTAACGACCGCACAAAACTTAATGCAGTCCTTGCAAAAATTAATGAGAGCCTTGCCTTAAATGCCGATGATAAAGATGCAATGAAGCTTAAAGATCAGGTTATGACCCGCATTGGTGGAAGCACTTCAAATGTGCTTTCTACCGAAGACGAGCGTCTTTATCAGCTTGCAATTCAGCGTTTGCAGAATAATAATATTTCTGGAGCCAATGCAATTGTTTCAAAACTTTTACAAAAGCCGGAAAACTCAAATTCACAAAAAATAAAGGATTTAAAAGTAAAAATAGACGCAAGATCATGACTTTTTTTAGCCGCTGCAAGAAAATTGCAAAAAAACAGCTGATTTTTCTCGCCTTTGTAATGAGCTTTTTGAGTTTTGGCAGGCTTTTTGCTTCTGATTTTTACTGGGAAAATCCAGTTTCCATTACAAATACAGATTCGTACTTTCCTGGTACTTTGAATGCAGACGGAAAATCCCTTGTGTTCTGGCAGAATGTCGACAAAAAAAACAAACAGATTTATATGTCGTGCAGAACATATACCACTTTGAATGACTATTTTGATAATGAAAATTTTGCAGGTCCATTCAGTTATTCTGGTGATGAGGTACCTTATATTTATACTGCGGCAATCTTAAAATCTGGAATAGCGGCTGTAGCCGTTTTAAGTGCCAAAAATTTTATTTCTGTCTATACAACTTCAGATTTTGGTGTTACATGGAAGTCGAGTAGAATAAAAACTTCTGGTCTTATGGTTGCTCCTCGTATTTTTGCTTCGCAAAATGATAAAAACGAAGTCTTTAAGATGTTTATTTCGGCAGGTCAGGAAAATTCTTTTATGCTTTATGAAAGTGATTCTTCTGACGGTCTGGCATGGACTGATTTAGAACCTTTTAAGCCTGCTGCAAAACTTAGAAACCCTTTTCTTCCATGCCTTTCTACAATCGATGGTACAAATGTCGTAGTTTTTCAGTCTCAGTTTGTAAATCCTTCTACCAGCCGCATATCCTATCAGCTTTATATGACGGTGCAGTCTTCAGACGGGCGCACCTGGGAAGATGCTGTTTTAATTTCAGACAGGCAGTCGCTTTCTTTGCGGGATAAAAATGATTTTTACGACTACCAAAATCAGCGCCCTTATATTTACAATTTTGACGGGTACACATATCTTACGTGGGAACGAAGCCTAAAAAATATTTCTTCTATCTGGTTTGCGCAGCTTAATAAAACTGGCCTTGAGCCTTTGACGGCAGAAGCAGTTACCACAGCAGGAAATGCCTCCCGCGCAGTTTTCTTTAATTACGACGGAAAATTATGCCTTTCCTGGTTTGATGACAGACGTGGCCGCGACGGCGTTTACATGGCTCAGCGAAACGGTAGTTATTGGGAAGAATCAACGATTTGCGAAAATCAAAATTCAAATCAGTTTGTAAGTCCGCTTATTACAGAAGATCAGAAGGCTCTGGCTTTTATCTGGCAGCAGGGACAGACAGCACAGAACAGTAATAAAATAAAAAATACAATTGCCTTTTTAGCACCAGACCGGACGGTTGGAGTTCCTGTTTTGAATCCAGTTTCATTTAAGAAAAATAAAAAATCAGGCAAAAAAACTGCAGAAATTCAGGTGCAGCTTCCAAAGGATTCTTCAAATATTGCAGGTTACAATTATATCTTGACGCAAAATCCTGATGATGTGCCTCCAAAAACAATTACACACTTTCATAAAGAAACAAAAATCAAAGTTACGGCGCAAAGCGGGGACGGAAAATACTATCTTATTTTGATTGCAAAAGATTATGCGGGTAACTGGTCTGAGCCGGCTGTGCTTGAATATAATCTTGATACAACGCCGCCTCTTCCGCCAGAAATTAAACAATTTGATGTAGATAAATACGGCTTTTTGACTTCAAATACGTTCCGTCTTTTTTGGGAACGTTCACAAAGCGAAGATGCAGATTCTTATGTTTATCGTCTGGATTTTGCCGGTGAACTTCCTTCAAGGCTTTATCAGTCGCCGGGACATGCAATAAAGCTTTCGCAGACACAGATTCAGAATGAACTTAATGCCCTCAGCCACAAATATCAGAATCTGCTTGTAAAAAAACGCCGTATGAGCGGGCAGGGGACATTTTCTTCTGTTGCTCAAAGAACAAAACAGTTTACTAACCTTTCTAACGGCGTTTACGTATTCTGTGTTGCTGCAGTAGATGATGTTGGTAACGTTGGCGAAATTGCAACAACTTTTGTTTTCTTAAATAAATATAAGCCTTCTACAGTTGTAAATTATGCAGAACTCAAAAAAAAGGAACTTGGAGAAGAAGAACTTTCGATTACGGGTAGCGGATTTACCTACGACGGAACTGTAACAAAAATCATAATCGATCGCGACGGTAAGGCACCTTACGATCTGGAACTTACGGCAAAAAATAATCAGTTTAAGGTTGTAAACGACCATCTTATTTCAAAAATTATTCTGGGCGGAACTGGAACAGAGCTTGATGAAGGCAGTTATAAAATTGGAATTTATCATTCTGACCGCGGCCTTTATTTTTCTGATCGTTTGCTGAAGATTCAGCAGAGTGGCACACTTAAAATTGAAGGTGAATACAAAAAGCCGGTTCGTTTTAAGAGTTTTAAAGACGTAAAGCACGCTGTAGAAATTTATTTGATTCTTGCCGCTCTTTTAATTCTTTTTGTAAGCATTGTGCTTACATCTCTTTTTGCAAATTATGCGCTTTCTGTTTACCAGAACGCAGACGATACACGACGCGTAAAAAATCTTGTTTACGGAGGAAAAGTTCGAATGAGCAGATTACGGGGATTCTTTTCTTTCAGGCCTTCCCTGCGAAAAAAACTTGCAGGCTTTACTTTTGGGCTGATTATTATTGTTGTACTGGGTGTTTCATTCATCAGCGGACGCAACAATATCACAATGCAGGAAATTACTCTTGCAAAAGGACTTGAAACGCGCACCGAAGTTCTTTTGGAAAGCCTTTGTACAGGCGTAAAAAACTTTTTACCGGCAAATAATATTCTGGAACTTACATCACTTCCCCGCCAGAAAGATGCCATGAGCGAAGTTGAATACGTTACGATTATTGGCCAGCCTATGAATTCTTCTTCAAGCGAAAACCTTCGTTACGTGTGGGCAACAAACGACTACGAAATTACCTCAAAAATTGACACAAAAGAGCTTTCGTACGGAAAATCTCAGATTACTGATGAAGCGATTCTTCAGATTCTGGAAACCCTTGCTCCAATTGATTCGCAGGCAAGTCAGGCAGAGCTTCAGCTGTCTGATAAGATTGAAGAACTTTCGCGTCAGTCGGACTTTCTTTACTCGCAGGAAACAGATTCTTCGTTCCAGCAGGCTGAATATATGTCAGAAGGCATTGCCGCTATGCGTAATAAAATTGATTCAGACCTTTTGCAAATTGCAAAAAAATCTACAGGTTCTTTCCCTCATTTTGATTCAAACAATTTGGATTATCAGAATACGGATTATTTATTTTACCGCCCTGTTTTGTACCGCCGTGGAACTTCCAATAACTATGTTCACGCGGTTGTTCTTGTAAAACTTTCTACCCAGAGCCTTGTTGATTCAGTTGTTTCAGAAACAAGGCAAATTATGCTTTTTAGTTTTATTATTACCTCAATTGCACTTTTGTTCGGAAGTATTGGTGCTGCTCTGTTTGCTACAATTTTTGTTCATCCTATTAAAAAACTTGAACGTCACGTTGAATTAATTGGCCGCACAAAAAATAAACTCAACTTAAAAGGAAAAGACATCAATATTCGTTCTAAGGACGAAATTGGCCGCCTTGGCGATGCTGTCAATTACATGACACATGAGCTGGTTGCCGTAGCAGAGGAAGAAGCCCTTACAATGGATGGTAAGGCGGTTCAAAATGCCTTCCTCCCGCTTACTGCCGACGATTTTAATAATAAAAAGACCACGGCGCAGTATAAAGACGAACAGATAGAATGCTTTGGTTACTATGAAGGTGAATCTGGTGTTTCTGGTGACTATTTTGACTATCGCCGTCTTGATAAAGAATGGTTTGTAACAATTAAGTGCGACGCTTCTGGTCACGGAATTCCTGCGGCAATCATTATGACTGTAGTTGCAACAATTTTCCGCCGTTATTTTGACCACTGGACTTATAAAAAAGATGGTTCAAAAATCAATCTTGTTGTAGATCAGATTAATGAGTTTATAGAAGGCCTTGGCTTAAAGGGAAAATTTGCCACACTGATTATCTGTCTGATAAATCTTAAAACTGGCGAGCTTTATACCTGCAACGCAGGCGACCGCATTTTCCATATTTTTGAAGCTGCTACGCAAAAAATTAAGACAATTACGCTTGCGTCAGCTCCAACCGCGGGAGTTTTTTCTAACGATTTACTGCAAATGCGCGGTGGTTTTGCCGTAGAAAAACATCAGCTGAACAAGGGTGATATTCTTTACCTCTACACCGACGGTATAGAAGAGTCTACCCGCCGGGTTCGCGATGCAGAGTTTACGGTAAAACGTGCCGAAGTTAATGGAAAGATTGATGATGAAAAAGAGGAATTTGGTTCTGAGCGAATTACTTCTATTATAGAAGCTGTTATGAACCGCCAGGATTACGAACTTACAAAAAAGGAAAATCCTCGTGCTGACGAAAAGCTTGTATTTAATTTTACAAAGGGGCAGGGCACAATTGAAGAAAGCATTATTGCGCTTGCTTCCTGCGAAAAAGTTTTCCGAATGTACAAAACTCAGCTTGTTCCGCAGACGGAATACATTAAAGTTGACCGCAAGATAGACGCTTTCTTAAAAAAATATTTTAACCGCTATGCATTTTATGCGTCTAATCCTGATTCAACAGCGGGCGAACAGAACTATCTGGATTATAATCAGGTTATGGAAGATGAGCAGAGTGATGATTTGACGCTTTTAGCTATAAAAAGGCTTTGAAAAATCTGAAGAACGGCATTATATTATTTTATAGGACATTTAAAGAGGTGTACGTATGGATACAGAAGAATTAGTAAACAAGGTAAAATCTGCGCTTTCAAAAGGTGCTGTTGGTGCAATGTCAGCCTTTGAAAAAGCCGGAGATAAAGTTCAGAAATTCTCTGACGCAAGTGTTGTAAAAATAGAAAAAAAACAGCTTGAAATGAAGCGTGATTCAAAATATCAGGTGCTGGGAGAAAAACTTTCTGCCCTGATTGC
>JAILHD010000172.1 GCA_024696155.1 Treponema sp.
GAAGATTGAAGCTGGAAGTCCTTTTCCGCCGGCAATTTCGTTGTCTACGAGTACCTTGCGAATGTCCATAACTGTTTTGTGGCCTGTTTTTACGTTTACAAGTGTGTTAGTCATTGGAATATCGTATGCACCGTGTTTTTCAATCTTTTCTACTGTCAATGTTTTTACAAGATTGTCGTTCTTGTCGTACATTTCTGTGTAGATTGGGTACATGGTATTTTTGTCAATCCATGTAAGGCGCCAGGCGTACTGGCTTGATTTTGGATCTTTAGGAACTTCTTTGATGTTGTAGCAGTCATATCCGTTCTTTGTTTCGTCCTTAAGATATGTGTGCTCGTCTTCTTCTACATCGCGGGTAGAAAGGTCATCGTAAGTTGCGTCTGTACCAAGGAATGATTTTGAACCTTCGCTTGAGTTTACGCGGCGTGATGATTTAAGCTCTGGAAGATAGATGAATTTGTCATCTGGTTTGTTGCCTTCGTTTTCAATCTGAAGGAAGCGGGTTCCTTTTTTTGAACCTGTCTTGAAATCCATTACTACTGAAGCAAGGTCGTTTTCGTTTTTACCGAATTCAATTGCTCCCCATTCTTCTTCTTTTTCGCCAGATTTGCTGTACAAAGAGATGAAAAGCTGAGCCTGTGAGAAAGCTGGTTTTTTAAAATCTGCAGCTTCTTTCATGATTTTGTAGCCTTTTTCGTCTGCAAAAACTGCTGAACTAAGAAGCATAAGTGCGGCAAATGTGCCAAAAAGTGTCTTTTTCATATATTTATTCTCCTATAAATAAAATAATTAACTGTTTTATGTTACAAAATCAGCTCCCAGTCGCAAAACTTGTATCAAAACCGTGCGATATCACACTACATGCTGCTTATAGCAAAGTAACTATAATATACGTCGCTTACGCGACATGCTATAAGCAGAATGTTTTTGCTGCAAGTTTTACTTCCTAGCGCTGATTGCCTGCCAAAGTTTTAATTTTCCTTTTTAGGACGGATGAATTTTGGATCAAAAATGTTCAAGATTCCAGGGATGATTGTCATGGCAAGCATACTTGAACTGAACATTACGATTGCTACCAGAATACCGATGTAGCGGAGTACAAGGAATTTTGAGCAGCAAAGAACCATAAATCCAAGTCCTACGGCGAGCGCGTTTGTAATAATTCCGTGTCCGCTCTTAAGGAAAGTTGTCTTTGTAACGGCTTCAAGGTCATCTGTAAGTGCACGTTCCTGTTTGTATGTAGAAAGGAAGTGGATTGTGTAGTCAATACCTACACCAACTGCAACAGATGCGATGATTGAAGTTACAAGGTCAAGGTTGATTCCTGCGAATCCCATAATCATGTAGTTCAAAAGGATTGTGAATGCAAGTGGAATTGTTCCCAAAAGTCCTGCCCATCCTGAACCAAATGAAATTGTAATAATAATGAATACAGACAAAAGTGAAATCAACAAAGATGAAGTCTGACTTGAAACTACAAGGTTTGTCATTGTGTATTCCATTTCTCCAGAACCGGTTGCTTCAAGTGTGTAGCCTGCAGGGAAGTGCTCTGCAGCATAAGCTTTTGCATCGTTGATAATCATACCTGTATCAATTGTAGAGAAGTTTCTGAGCTGGCATGTAACGCGCATTACACGTGGATTCAGGTCGCTGTCCAAAAAGCGGTCAAGTGAGCCTGAAAGAAGTGTAAGATATCCGTTTACAACACCTGCAAGTTCTTCTCTTGTAGCAACTGGATATTTGGCCGGGTCGTATGGAACTTCGTAGTAGGCCTTTCCGTCAAAGTTGAACTTGCGCTCAAGAACGTCAAGAATTTCTGCAAAGTGAGCTTTTTCTCCGCCAGCTTCTACATATGCATCGTTTAAGATTTTAATCATGTCGAATGCTGTCATCTGACCGTTCAAAAGCTTGTTGTATTCAATGTTTGGATCAACCCAGTCAACTGGAGTTGCTGCAGGAGCTGATGTTGTTTCTTCTTCGCCAAAGTCAGCAAAATCATCAAAGCTAAAGTCATCTTCTCCAAAGTCAAAGCCTGCATCAAAATCAAAGTCAGAAGTATCTGCAGGGGCTGTTGTGTCGGCTGCTTCTACAGAACTTCCTGGTGCAAACCAAACCTGATTAATACGTTTGATAAAGGTTGTAAAAGAAACAATTTTACCAATGTTATCGTATTTAGCTTCCAGATATTCCTGCATGTCATCTACGGCTTTCAAAATCTCTGGATTTTTAATGTCACCTGGATTTTCTCCGCTGATTGTAAAGTAAACGCTGTTAGAACCGGCAAAGTTTTCGTTTACATAGTCAATGTCCTGACGCATCTGAGTCTTTTTAGGGAAGTATCCTACAAGTGAAGTATCAATCTTTAAGAAACTTAATCCTGTTACTGAAAGCGCAATGATTACAAGAGAGAAAATAACCATACGAGGCTTTGAGCCACAGAAGAACTTATAGATATTGTAAGAAGTTCCGCTAGACTGAGAAGAAAAACGTCCTGTCATCTGGCGAATGTGAGCCTTAATTGCATGCAGTTTCTTAAGACGCTTTTTTTCATCTGCAATCTGGCTGATTTTCTGATCCCGCTTTTTATTGCGTTCGTTAATCTTTTTGTAAGATTTAGCAAAAAGCATTGCAGGAACAAAAGTAACTGCGAGCAAAAGAGAGATAAATACGCCGATTGCGGTAAAGATTGCAAAGTCGTGTAAAGGTCCAATAGGGCTTGTTACAAGAGAAATAAATCCGATGATTGTTGTAATTCCCGAAAGCAAAACAGGCTTAAATACTTCTTTAAGTCCGTGGAAAATTGCCTCTTCGTAAGATTCTTTTGTAAAGTCTTTTCCTGCCTGATTTGTAAGTTCTACATAGTAATGTGTAAGAACGTGAATTCCATAAGCTGAACCAACCGCAATCAAAGCAACCGGAATTACCGAAGAAACCAGTGTGAAAGCGCGGCCTGCAAGTGCCATAATTCCAACTGTGATTACTGTAGAAACAAGTACGTTAATCAATGGAAGCAAAGTTCCGTCCAAAGTCTTAAAACTAAAGTACAAAGAAAGAAGAACAACAATTGTTACAAGTGGAATAAGTTTAATAAGGTCAGAAAGCATGAATTTTCTTGACTGTTCTGTAACAACGGGGTCACCGTAAACTTTGAATGTAAGGTTAGGGTGGTCTGCAGTTTCTTCTGTTACAATTGTACGAATCTGATTAAGGATATCCTGCTGGCGGTCTGCATCTGTTACAACTTTTGTGCCGTTTTCTTTTGCAAACTTGCGGGCATTTTCGCGGTCTTCTGCACTCCAGGTTTTAATGGAAATCTGCATCTGAGTAGCGCTGCCGTCATCGCTGATGATTACACGGTTATACATGTCTTCCCAGCCAATAAGCTTTGCCTTAAGTTCTGCAATGTCTTCTGCGCTGCCAGTGTATTCTTCTGGAATAAGCTGAGTTGCAGAAATTGCACCGTCATGGTTGCATACAAAATCAATGTGGGTAAGAGAGTCAACCTCTTCAACATCGTTTACTTCAATACAGCGGTCTGTAATTTTGCGGATTACTTCGATGTTTTCCGGAGTAAGAATGTCTCCTCTGTTGTCGTCAACACTAACACCAATTACAAGCATACTTCCAAAAACATCTTCTGTGTCGTTTAAGCGCTTGTATGAATCATCTTTCTGTGGCATGAACTGTCTGATAGAGTTATCAATGACAAGTGTCACAATGAAAGAGCCGAACAGACCTGTAAGAATGGCTGTTAATGCAATGATGAGCCAAGGTCTTTTGAAAAATGTTCTGACAAATTTCATTTGGAAAAAAACTCCTAATTTGTTTAGTTATTCTGGTCTAAGCGTTTAATTTATTAAACCAATGTACATAACAATATATTATCGTAATGTTTTAAAGTCAATAAATTTTTAGAAAATTGTTTAAAAAATTAAACGAATAAACGATTAAACGTTTAAGTGTTTAATTTTATTTGACAAAACAAAAATTTATCTCTAAATTAAAGAGGTGAGAGAAAGTCCGAGGTTTTTATATGATAGATAAAGAAGCATTACATAGAATCCATCTTCTCTTTAATACCTGTGCACCGCTTTTTATTGCTCTTGGAGATGAAGTGCGTCAGAAGCTTATTCTGGATATTGCTGACGGTGGAGAAGAAGGGATTAACGTAACAAACCTTAGTGCAAAATCAAAACTTTCGCGCCCCGCAATTTCGCATCATCTTAAAGTTTTAAAAGACTGTGGCCTTATTAAGCCAGTTAAAGAAGGAACTCAGATATTCTACCAGCTTACTCTTGATACTAATCTTGATGAAGTTGCCGCTCTTGTAAAAGAGATTCAGGGCGTTGTAGAAAAAATTAAACAGCCTAAAAAATAAAATTTTGTTGTCAGCAGCCGTTTTCCGTCGTATCGTTTAAATAAAGAAATTCAACGGAGGCTGCTTTTGAAAGTAAGTAGACTTAATGCGTTTTTTGGTAGAATTGGTCGGGCTCAGGTAAAATACCGCTGGCCGATTCTTGTTGTTTTTTTTATTCTTACCATAATCTGCTGTGCCGGGCTTTGAAAATTTGCTTATGAACTTGGAGATGAAGGCTGGTACGGCGCAAAAGATGAAATCAAAATCAATCAGAAAAAATACGAAGAAACATTTGGAAACATAAACAGAGTCAGCGTTCTTCTGGTTATGCAGGACGGCAGTGATGTTTTTTCTGAAGAAATGCTTAACGTCATCGACAGACTTGGCATGCGTCTTAGAAACAAAATTCCTTTTGCAGACAGACTTACTTCTATAATAGATGTTGATATTCCTGTGGGAAACGAAGAGGGCTTTGAAGTTGTTAAGCCTTTTGAACGAGGCATTCCTTCTGATCCGGAAGAGCTTAAGGCAAAACGCGATTTTATTATGCGCGGAACAGAAAAGACCAACTCGCTCATAAATTCCCTTGTAAGTGATGACGGAAAAGAAACCTGGCTGAATCTTTCGCTTTTACCTTTTGAAGGGGAGCTTTTAGAAACTGAGTTTGAAGGCGATATTGAAGATATGCCCCTTATTGTGGGCTATAAATTCATGGATATTATAGAAAGTCCAGAGTTTTAGAGCGACCGCTACAAGCTCTACGGCAGTGGCATTCCCTATGATGATGCTAAAGAAGACCGCTACGATATTCCTGAATACAACAGACGCGTAATAATCGGCTTTTTTGTAATGCTGATTTTTCTTGCCCTTTTTTTACACAATGCTTTTGGTGTTGTTGTTCCAGCTGTTACAACGGTTGGTGCAATTGCCTCTGTTTTTGGCGGAATGTCTTATTTTGGGGTAAAGGCGGATTCTACTCTTATTACAGTACCTATAATTTTGGGAATGGCACTTTCTGTAGGCTATTCGGTGCATTATATCAATATGTTCAAGCTGTTTTTCCGTCGTACAGGAAAGAGAAAGAAATCTGTAATCAGTTGCGTAGAAGAATGCGGCTGGTCGGTTCTGTTTACGGTTTTAATTACAATGACGTCTTTTGTTAGCTTTATGTTTGTAAAAATGAAGCCGCTTGAATGGATGGGACGAACTACTGCGCTTATTGTTCTTGCCGTTTATATTTATATTGCAGTTCTTATTCCGATTCTGCTTTCGTTTGGAAAGAATCGTGCGCCGTATACAAAAAATGAAAAAGGCGCTTCTAAAATTGATTTGAAATTTGCGCGCTGGGCAGATGTTGTCCAGAAAAAGACAGGGCTTATTATAATTGTTTCAACTTTGATTCTTGCAGCCTTTATCCCAGGCTTTTTTAAGATTCGTGTCCTTGTTGATAATATTTCTATGACTGGCGAAAAAATGCCTTATATTCCTGATTTTAAAGAGATGCTTAAGGCAAAAATTGGAAATCAGTACAGCTATACGGTTATGATTTCTTATGATGAAGAAGACGCTTTTAAAGATCCAGAAAAAATGGCTTCTCTTATGGCGCTTGAAGATTTTATAGGAACGCTTTCGCTTACAAAATAGCGACAGCTGGCTTTATCTTCCTGCAATGAAGAAGGTTCGCCGCGTTTTCGGTTCAAACAAAGATGATGACTTTCAGGGTACTGACTTTTCTTATGATGATATTGGTACCAGAAGCCTTTCTAAAGATACCTTTACAATTTTGGGAGAAGAGTCTGTAAACGGCGTAAACTGCTGGATTCTTGAAGCTAAAGCAAAGGATGAAAAGGCAAAGGTCAGCCGCCGCGTAAGCTGGATTAATAAAGAAACATATGTTTCTCAAAAAGCTGAATATTATGACCGTCAGAATAACCTTTTTAAGGTTTTGACTTGTGAAAATATTCAGAAGATTAACGGTTACTGGGCAACTCTTAAAATGACGATGAAAAACGTTCAAACAAATCACCAGACTGTTTATGAACTTCAGAATATTCAGTTTGATACTCCTATTGATACAAACTATTTTACAGTAAGTGCTCTTGAACGTGAGCAGATAAAGTAGGGTACAGTTATGAAGCATAGTTTTTTGAATGTAGTGGCTGCAGCCGTTTTGTTTGTACTGCCAGGTTTTGCTCAGGAAATTGAGTTTTCCGTAAGCCTTACAGCTCAGTCTGGAATTGGTTTACCAAATGCTGATGATAACAAAGGCGATTTTCTTACCGGGCAGACAATTTTTGACGGTACGATGAAGTCTTACCTTGGCGAAAGCATGGTTTATGTGAACGGCCAGATGATTTTTGATGCAATCGGAAGTCAGTCTACAAACGGATATTCGGCCTTTGCCTCTGATAACGGGACTTTTGCGCTACATCTGAAAGAAGCGTATATGGACTGGCTGGGAGAAAAGTTTGCTCTTCGCGTTGGAAGACAGATTGCAGCCTGGGGTAAGGCAGACGGCATTCAGGTTGCAGACGTTTTGTGCCCAAAAGATGATTCAAAAATGATAGCAAGCACTTACAAGGATTCCCGTCTTGGAATTGATGCAGTAAGACTTTCATTTCTTACAGACAGTGCTCAGTTTGATGCCTACTGGATTCCAATTTTTACGCCAAGCCTGCTGCCGCTTGCAAAGAATAATCCGCTTAGAAAGTGCATTTTGCCGGAGTCTGTTGAAGGCATTCCGGTTGCGGCACCTGGTCAATTTGATGACTTTGACCTTCCTAAAAAGGCAATTTACAACGGTGAGTATGGCACCTATTTGAGCGCGCTTGATTTGTCTTTCTACGGCTTTTACGGCTGGGATGACAGTCCTTTTATGACTTATTCTGCAGATTTTGATGGGGCCGGGGAGCCGACAAAGTTTTATGTGAATGGCGAATATAAACACATGGCAATGCTTGGCGCAGACGCGGCCATTCCATCCGGTGATTTTGTTTTCCGCTTTGAAGCAGCTTACTTTCCGCTAAGAAGCATTCAGACAAGTAAGGATTATCAGCAGACAGATGTCGGCTTTGGAGAAATCAGCAAAAAACATCATCAGGTAATCGGGCTTGCAGGCTTTGACTGGACTCCTAGCGGCGGCTGGACAATTACCGCCCAGTATGTAGGGGACATAATCTGCGATTACAATGATGATTTAGAAAGAAAAATGTACGAACATCAGCTGACTCTAAGCCTTGAAAAATCCTTTATCAACGAGACTCTGACTTTTTCCGCTACCGGCGCTCTGGACTTAAACGAACTTTCCAGCACTGCAGAAGTAGAAGCCGCCTACAGTCTTAGCGATGCCATTACACTGAGTGCAATTGTTGACCTCTTCTTAAAAGGCATCGAC
>JAILHD010000042.1 GCA_024696155.1 Treponema sp.
CCAGCGGCACGTTCCATACTCACAGCCGCACGAGTAAGTCCGCGTGATTTTGCCTCTGAAGCAACATCTTCATCTGCCATAAAACAGTGAACTTCGCCACCAAACGTCTCCAGCTTACGCTTATTTATTCCAGCTTTAGCCATATTTGTATCAGTTACGATGTGAGCGCCTTCAAAAATGAGTTTTCGCGCCACACTGACCGCATTTTGTGAAAACTTCAAAGTCTTTGCAAAATCAAAATCCGCAGTGGTGTGGATGACGCGCATAATTACGTCTTTATTTTCGGGCGACAACTCAATTTTTCGCTCCAAAAGCTCGTTTGCGATGATTTCAAAACTGCGTGCTTCAATTTCTTCCGGCTTTACAAACTCAATCATTTTCCCCTAACCTTTTTTATGGATTTTATAAGAAGCCTGTTTTTTTTATGACACTTGACCGCCATCCTATAAAAGCCCTGTCCAAGTCCTTCGTAATCTGAACAGTCTCGAATCAGAATGCCCCGGGCAAGCAATTCTTTATAAAGTGATGCAGAATCATCCTCTTGTTTTGAAGTTTCTTTTATAAGAATGAAATTTACATCTGAATTATATACCTTAAAACCTAAAGCTTTGAGTTCTTCTGTAAGATATTTGCGCTCACGACTAATCATTTTGCGGGCTTTTTGAAGATATCTGGTCTTTAAAAGTGCCACTCCCACATACTGAGCAACAGAAGAAACATTCCATTCGGGGAGTTTTAGCTTCAAAATGTCTGCAGAATTATTGTCCGGACAAAGGCAGTAACCCAGTCGGAGCCCCGGGATAGCGTACGTTTTGGTGAAGGCACGGATTATATAAATGCCTTTTTTTGAATCTGAAGTTTTCATCACAGACGAAAATCTATTTTCTGATCCGCTCAGTTCAATAAAACATTCGTCAATTAACAGTTTTGCGTCATTTTTTACACACAGCTGTATGATTTTGTCGACAATTTTACCGTCAAAAAGTCTTCCATTAGGGTTATTTGGGTTAGTAAAAATCACAAAATCAGGTTTTTCGGATTTAAAAACATCGGCAAGCAGAGGAAAATCGCCTTCACCGAATGAAAAATCTGCTTTTTCATTCAAATAAAAATAAATCGGAGTGGCATCACAAGCCTTAATTGCCCGCTCATAGCCTGTAAAACACGGGGCAAACAGCAGCACCTTACGAGCCTTCTGAGCACTAAGCAATGCCTGAATCAATTCGCTGGCGCCGTTCCCAAAAACAAGCCTTTCTGCAGAAACTCCAAACCGTTTACTCAGCGCGTACGCAAGCGCACCGCAGTTTTGATCAGGATAATTTGAAATCTTTTTTAGCGCGCGCAGATACGCAATTTTACCCGACAGTGGTAATCCCAGCGGATTTATATTGATAGAAAAATCATGCTTTATTTTATGTGAGTAAATATCGCCGCCGTGCATATCATTGCCCCAATGCATATAATTTCGCATAAAATTGTCGCTGTGTACATAAGAAATATTGTACGTTTTATGTCCTTGTGTTCAGGCACACGCACAAAATCTCCAATATATGGCTTTTCTTCCAATTTACCCTCGTAGTACAAAGGGCCCGCAAGTTTTAAGCCAAGTGCACCTGCAACCACGCTTTCTGTCTGGGCAGAGTTTGGACTTTGATGATTAAAGCGGTCACGTCGGAAAATCTGTAATGCATTTTTAAAAGAAAAATCTTTTCCGCCAAAAAAACATGCCGCCATCATAAAAATCGCCGCAATCCGCGCCGGAACAAAATTCACAAAGTCATCAGTTTTTGCAGCCGCGCGACCAAAATCGATGTAATGCTCGTTTTTATAGCCAAGCATTGAATCCATTGTGTTTATGCATTTGTACAGAAAGCCGAGCACAGGGCCCCCAACCGCGCAAAAAAGCATCGGGGCAATTACACCGTCATTTGTACTTTCTGCAACCGTTTCTACTGCAGCCTTGGTAACGCCTTCATCAGTCAGCCGTTCAGTGTCTCGGCCAACAATCATAGAAACTGCACGACGGGCATCATTAAGGGTCCCGTTTTCCAGGGCGTTAAAAACCTTCATACTTTCAACTTTCAGCGATTTTGCTGCAAGAATCTGCCAGGTAAAAATCATTTCCAGGACGCAGCCAAGCTTAAGGCTTCTGGAATAACAAGGCACAAGAACTCCCACAACAACAACTTCTGTTACCGCGCAGACAAAAATCACTGTAGCGGCGCCAAAAAAGCGTTTTTTTGCGGGGGAGTCGCCTTTTCTGTAAAATAATTTTTGTGCAAAATTAATCAGTTTTCCAATCAGCCGCACAGGATGAAAAACATAATTCGGGTCACCAAAAATCAAATCGAGAATAAATCCACCTGCAAATGCAATTAAATGAAAAATCACCAGCCGTCAGCCCTTAATTATCTGAGGAAGTCCCATCACAATGCGCACTACTTTCTGTGCCTGTTCTGCAAGTCTGCACAAAATCCGCCCGGTTACTTCCCGCCATTCGCGGTCAAAACCATCCATAGGTACAATTCCACCGCCAATTTCATCACTGATTAAAACCAGATTTAAGCCGTGCTCTTCCAGCTTAAGCATGCGCTTTCTAATCTCCTGCCAGACCTCTTCGGAGTTCATTCCGCCAGAAAGAAGCTCTTTAATCACCAGGTGAAGATTATTAATTATGATATTTTTAGCAGAATCTTCTTGTTTTAAGTTAGCAATAATTCTATTAATGTCTAAATTTTCATACAAAAATGCGCCAGAATATTCATTTTTTGCGTATTCCACCTTATTCTGCGCGTATCCACCGATGATTAAATCCATTCAAAAACTCCGTAATAATTATATTCTTTTCTTTCGTTTCTCGCAAACTGGTGTTAAAATTAATTTATCACATTTTATAAGGAAGGCTTATGAAAAACACAACTTTTAAATCTTGTGCTGCTGCAGTAGGACTTATTTCTATGTTTTCTTGTGCAATGACTGCTGCAGATTTAAGCGAAAAAATGGCCGTACCGCTTGCCCCACTTTCGAGCGTAGAAGCCGCACACACTCTTGCAACCGGCTGGAATCTTGGAAACACTTTTGATGCATTTGGCAATGGAAAAATGGGATTGGAATCTGAAACTTGCTGGGGAATGCCAAAAACCACAAAAGACATGATTTCTTCCATTAAAAAAGCTGGTTTTTCTACAATCCGTATTCCTGTAAGCTGGCACAACCACGTTGATTCAAACAATATAATTGACGAAAAGTGGATGGCCCGCGTAAAAGAGGTTGTTGACTGGTCTCTTGATGAAGGCCTTTATGTTATCATAAATATCCATCACGATAATCTTACAGAAAAAGAAGCAAAAAGCGGACTTCCAGGCTTTTGTGTTTCGGAAGATTCAACTCTGATCGAAAAATCACTTTCTTATCTTACAACTATATGGAGTCAGGTTGCAGAAAAATTTAAAAATTATGATACCCGACTTGTATTTGAGATTATCAATGAACCGCGAAGAATTGGAGAACCAGAAGAATGGTTCTTTGCAAATCCGCCAGACGCAAAAAAATGGAACACCTATGTTACACAATATGAGCAAGTATGTCTGGACGTTATCCGTAAAACTGGTTCAGAGAATGCACAGCGCTTTATAATGTGTCCTGAATACGTTGCTTCTCCTCATTATCTGGATTATTACACTCTTCCAAAAGACAGCGCAAAAGACAAATTACTACTTTCTACCCATGCTTACGATCCTTATCAGTTCTGTATGGATAAAGGAAGCAACAACAAATTTACTCCACAAGTTGAAGGTTCAATCGATTATCTCTTTAATATGCTTAAGCAAAAGTATACAAACAAGGGAATTGGCGTTGTAATGGGAGAAACAAGTGCTTCTGACAAGAAAAACCTTGAAGATCGCGTAAAATGGACAAAATGCTATTATTCTAAAGCTTCTGCTGCAAAAGTTGCCGTAATTCTTTGGGATAATAACGTAACTGTAAAGACTGGTGGAGACATTAATTCCGGAGAATGCCACGGATACTTCAACCGGGGTAATCTTTCATGGTACTTCCCTGAAATTAATGCCGCCATTAAAAAATCTTATAAATAGAAAACCGATTCAGACGTTTTTTATTTTGTAACAGGTACAAAAGGAACAATAAAACACTGGTCAATTACAGCACGGTCTGTAAGAGGTGCCTCTCTTGTTGTTTCTTTTGCAGCACTAATACCGCCTTTGGTTGTATATCCTTGTGCAGTTCCGTTTTTCAGACACTGCCATACAAGTTCAAGGGCGGTTGCAGCCTGTGCATTTGCATCCTGTAAAACTGTTCCATACATCTGATTTTTCTGCATAGAAGCTTTACCGCCTTCTGTGGCATCTACACCCAAAACCGGGACATAAAGCGCAGTTCCATCACCATCTAAATCTTGTGCTGGATTAGAAGGATTATCAACAAATCCGTGACTTACAAGAGCTTCCACCGCACCAAGCGCCATCTCATCATTCTGGGCAATTACAACATCAAAATCAGGATGATTTCCTTCCAGCCAGAGCGAAAGATACTGACGGGCACTATCAAGATTCCAGTTTGCACCAAATTCAGCAACAACATTTACGTTATAACCAAGTTTTGCAAGTCCTTCCATTACCCCTAACTTGCGGTAAATCTGTCCAGGATGTCCGTATTCACCGTTAAAGTACACTACATTCAGGTTTTTACCATTGATTTTTGAAGGATTTTTCTTAAAATATCCGTCTATAATCTGCGCCTGAAAATTTCCTGCATCAGTTTCTGGTGAAGATGCATAAAATAAATTCTTTCCAACTTTAAGCGCATCCACAGAAGGAATAACGTTAGAAAAAGCCGCAGAACCACCCTGAGAATTAATGATTTTTGCCATCTGTTCGGTAAGGTCAGTATTGTAAGCAATAATTACAAAGTGCCTTACACCGTTCAAAAGCATTGTTTTAAGCTGATCAATCTGAATCGCCGCATCATTGTTTGCAGAATAAGCCTGAATAGTTATTTCATTTTCCTCAGCCGCTTTTATAAGACCATCTTTATATGTCGCAATAAACAAATCATTGTCATTTCGCAAAAGAACACCAATAACTTCTTTCTTTTCTACTTTCTTATTACAGCCAGTACAAAGCAAAAGGGCTGCAAGAACAAAAGAAGTTCCAATATATTTACCAATTTTTTTCATATTTGCCCCCAACCTAAACAGTAAACTGATCTATCTGGCTTCCAATTTCCATAATAGAATTGTACATAATCTTTGTAATGCTATCCAAAGATTCTCCAGTTTCTGTAATTTTTCCGGTTGTATCAGAAATTACCTGCATACTATCTTTAATTGCGCCAGTTGCATCCTGAAGCTGTTGAATTTCTGAAAGAATAGCCTTATTTCCTTCTGACATTTCTCTTGAAGCCGTGCGGACTTCCAGTGTACTGTCGTTCATAACGCTAAGTGCGTTGCCAATCTGGCGAGAACCTTCTGACTGCTCTTCCATTGCCGACTTAATCTGATTAACAAGATGATCTGTACTCTGGATTTTGTCTGTAACGGAATTGAATGCCTCACTTGAAGCCTGAGAAGCAGAAACTACGCTTTCAATAGAATCGCGGATTTTCTTAAGCTGATTTCCGATTGTCTTTGACTGGGCAGAAGATGTTTCTGAAAGTTTTCTGATTTCGTCTGCAACAACAGCAAAACCTTTTCCAGCATCGCCAGCGTGAGCAGCTTCAATTGCAGCGTTCATGGCAAGAAGGTTTGTTTCGCGGGCAATATTTGCAATTGCGGTGTTTGCCTCCTGCAGCATTACAGATTCCTGTTCAATCTGATTGATTTTTTCGTTTACATCGTTCTGGCGTTCTGTACCAATTGCAGAAGTTTCTTCCAGTTCAATAAACTGATCTGCCATCTTTTTTACAGAGCCGTTTACAGAATCAATGTTTCCAATCATCTGTTCTACCGCTGCACTAGCCTGACTTACACTTTGAACCATCTGTTCAATCATACGCTCGAGAGATTCAATGTTTGAAGCAATTTCATTTACTGCTCCAGCAGTCTCATGAACACTTTCTGACTGATGATTGATTCGTGTAGAAACGGTTTCTATATTAGCAAGAATCTGAGAATTTGAATCGGCAGTTTCCTATGTACAGGAATGCATCTCTTCTCCCGCCGCTGCAAGCGCATCTTTAGAATGTTTAATTTCTGTTACAATGCTCTGAAGTTTTTCTGCAAACTTATTAAATCCTTCTACAACAGAGCCAATTTCTGTTCTGGAATTGATTTTAATTCGCTGTGTCAAATCTGCATGACCAGAAGCAATTCCATTAATCGACTTTTCAACAACTCCAAGAGGTTTTAGCATAAAGCCAGAAACCAAAAGCGTACACAAGGTCAAAACAAGAATTGTAAGCACAGAAATAATAAGATTTGAGTTACGCAGCATGTTTCCAAGCTTATTCATCTGGGATTCTGCAATAGTAAAGGCAAAAACCCAAGGAGTATAAGCAATTGGAGTGTATGTTACAAAGATGTTTCCTTTTAGACCACCCCAGTTTTTAGTCCATCCAGTACCAATACCACCGTCAACAGCTTTTTTAACAATCTCTACAACAGATTCGTCATTAGTACTGTCCAACAGATTCATCTTCATTACCACGTTTGGATTAGCATTTGCAACAACTGTTCCGTTATCGGCAATAATCCAGGTCTGACCAGTGTCGCCAAGAAGGATGTAATCTACCATGTTTTTTACATTTTCAAGGGCAACTACGGCAGAAAAAACACCAATAATTTCGCCGTGAACTTTTGCGGCACGTGCAATATGAAAGACTGTATTTCCGTTTGAATCGCGGGACGGATTATCAACATAACTTGATTTTCCGTTTTTCATGATTTCTTTGTAGAAGCGTTCGTTAGAAACATTTTCAATGCCTCCAACATCTGTATAACCACGTCCATCTTTTCCTGCATATATAATAGAAGAAAAGTAGGTTTTTCGCGTACCGTTATGTTCCTTTAGCCAGGTTAAAATTTTTGCATCATCACCGCTTGCAACAACATCGGCATCTGAGTAAAAACTCATCTGATTCATGTACTCACTGATTTTGTTAGCAATTGCAAGCGAATAAGCATTTGTAATCTGAGAACAATCCATCGCATAACTTTCGCCTGTAGATTTTTTGGTGAAAGTTGACATTAAGACTCCCTGCACCGCATTGATAATAAAGATCAAGCCCACAAGAATCACACACAGAATGACTGAAATTTTATACCGCTTCCTGGACATAATTACACCTAATTTTTAGCACATAAATAATGTTATCTATTATATCACAATTATCCGAAGGTAACTAAAAAATCAAACATTCTGTTAAATAATTAAGCCCCTGGACACTGCCAAGGGCTTTTAACTAACTAGTAGTCTTTTCTCTCTGTCTTACGTCTTTTGTTCAAAAGTTTTCTTTCGAGAGTTGTTTTCTTCTGGTGAAGAGATGCAGAAGGTTTTACAAAGTATTCGCGCTTTTTGAATTCGCGGATAATGCCTTCTTTTTCAACCATACGCTTAAAACGTTTGATTGCTTTTTCAAGGTTCTCTGAATCATCTACGTTGATTGTTGCCATTTAATGTCACCTCCTTCTGCCGGAATACCGAAAACAATAAAAGTATAATATTGAATTTGTAAAATAAATTCAATACAAAGGGCTTGCATTTTGCAAAAATTTGTGTTCCTCATTATAATTATTTCATTCAGAAGGCAGAAAATGTATAGAATTTCCCAAGATAAAACCGTTACTTTTGAGCTCAACCTTAATAATTACAATATTAAAAGTTGTGAACCAGAGTTAATAGAAAGCGTTACTGTAACTGCAAGCTTTACCTGCTGGACTAAAAGATCTGATTTTGAAATGACTTTGAACAGCAGCGGTATCTGGACATTGAAAAAACCTTACGAAGAAGTTTCTGCACCAGGAAACAGTGGGTATCCGGAATTCAGTTTTCTTATCTATTATAAAGACGGCAGTTTTGACTCCGTAACTGCAAAAACTCCGCTATCTGATTTTGCTGTGACTCAGAGAGTAACAAAAGAAACCGAAAACTTTGGATATAATTTTTTAATTCTTTTAGATAAGACTGTACTTCCTTCCCTCAAAGAATCTGAAAAATATCTTGATAACATAGAAAAACTTTGTGACTATAATCTTAAAACCCCAGAAGATAGAGCGCGTATTTCAAATGTACGAAAGGTTCCAGAAACAAGCATGCTTTGGCGCGGCTATCATCCGTATAAAAAATCACGTCCGGCTTTTGACACAGAAAACACACGCATTAAACTTGTAAACAAGGCCCTCAAACAAAATAAAATCCGTTCTGTAATTACACTTTGTGGCGATGAATCGTTGCAAAAAGAACTTGGGGAAAAGTTTTCACGCACAATGAAGAAAATCAGACGGGCGGGAAATCAACTGATTATAGATACTTCCTACGAAACTGTGTATTTTAATCCACTTTCCGAAGAATATAACAACACCGTACACCAGATAGTTCAGTTTATAATTACTCACCCTGCACCATTTTACATTCACTGCAGACTGGGCTCTGATCGCACCGGAACTATGAGCAGTGTACTTGCAGCCCTTTGCGGTGCCACCTGGCAGCAAATTACGGAAGACTACAAAAAAACAACTCTTACAGGATTTGGAGAATTCCGCAGCCCTCGCCTTCTGGAATATTCCTACATCAAAATGCTTGGTACTTCGCCCGCAGAAATTGCAGATTTGCAGGGGGCACTCAGCCGTTATTTTATAAACGCAGGAGTGCTTACCGCACAAGAAATTGAGCAGCTGCGCAAAAAACTGATTTAGTCCTACTTGATAAAATCAGTCATAATCAAATCAAAGTAATCTTTGTTTGCATAAATCTGTTCAGCAGTACCAACGGTTACTTTTACACCGTCTGTTTCCAGCAGCTTTAGAAGACGTGCAAATTCCAGAGCATCTTCTGATTTTGTAGCCTTTACCTGCTTCATGTATCTAAGAAGGCGATTTTCTTCATAATCGTGGCTTAAATATCTGCTGATTTTATTTCCTAAACGCACAGAATTAGAAGCACCTTGCTGAAGTTCCGAATAAATTGAAGTAATATAACCGTCCAAATCTGCTTCAGAAATTTCTGCAGTATTTAAAAACTCTTCTGCCTGGCTAAATACCTTGTAAGTATTTGTGATTTCTGGATCGCGGTAAGAGCTAAGTTCAAGGCCTTCAGAAGAAATAGAACATCCGGCACCATAAGCCCCATACTTATAGCGCAGCTGAGGAAGAAGATATTTATCGCTAAGGAAAGAACTGATTACATAATATTTTGCGTCAAAATCCAAACTCCAGTCAGACGGAGTAACGGCATAATAACAGTAATTAGAGTTTCCGGGAACAATAACGGCAATTGATTTTGGAAGCGGGTCAGAATCTCCAAATACATTTTGAACAGACAGTTCCTCGTTGCCTAAAGTTTCTGCAAAGTTCTTTTCATATTTTAAGCTTTTTTCAATTTGCTTTTTATCACCAACACAGATAAAAGTCAGATTCTGGCGGTTATAAAGGATTTTAAGACCTTCGTTGATTTTTACAATCAGCGCAGACATTTCGTCATCAGTCATCTGCGAAACTTTTTCCAAAAAATCCCAGTACTTAAATCTGATTGCATAAAAACGTGCAGTATATGCAGGATGAGTTGTCACAAATGCAAGTTCACCCGCAATTCTTGGAGGATTAGCTCGATAGCTTTCTTTTTTTGATTTTACATTTCGGCTTGCAACGCTTCTGATAGTCGCATAATCGGTAAGTTTTGTCTGAGTCAGCACTTCATGAATAAGTTCCAGAGTTTCAGGAAGTTTTTCGTTAAGACACATAAACTGACCAACTGAATAAATTCCTGTTCCGCCAGTTTTTTGTTCATCATTATGATTATAAAAGCATGTATAAAAAGAACTTGAATACAAGGCAAGCATTAATTTTGTTTCAAGCTCGTCCAGAGTATATTTTTGGGTTGGCAGACTTTCCAAAAGAGAAAAATACAGCATTATCGGATGCAGATATTCTGCCGGCAATGTATTCATGTCAAACATTACAGAGGCAGAAACATACTGCGAGCCCGGATTTTCACCAAGAAGCACTCTAAATCCATCACTCTTGCGGTCAATAATAGAAACATCAGTTGCTTCTTCTGGAAGATTTTTTGCAGAAACAACTTTTACTTTATCAATCAGATTGATTTTTTCATTTTCAGAAATCCATTCATTGTACTGTTTGTTATCTGCTATCAAATCATCAATCTGCTGCTTTGACATTGCGGCTTTTTTATCTGCAAAATATTTAGCAGTTTCTTCTGCCTTTTTTTCAGAAAGTCCTGCAACAGGCTTTGTAATTACAAGTACGCTCTGTTCTGGAGACGCAAGCAGCTTATTGGCAGTTGCCATAAGACTTTCTGGGGTAGAAGTTTTTGGGAGTTTTAAAAGATTATTTCTGTAAGTAACAATATTTACCGGATCATCAGAAATTGACCACAAAAATCCTGCAGAGCGCAAAGTCTGCACACCATCCGGATTTTCTTCATCCAGGATTGTATCCATTTTAAAACCGTTGGCAAAAAGCTCGATATTTGTTTTATCAATTTTCTGGCGGCAAAGCTGATTTACAGCTTCTTCAAAAATCTGTTTAAGTTCATCTTTGTCTTCTTCGTTTATATTTTCTACATAAAATTCATAATATGGATAACGACAGAAATTATTAAAACCGCAGTAATAATTGGCATTTGGAAAACGTTCTTTCATTGTCTGACCAAGCCATGAAGATTCTTTACCAAGATAATTATTGATAACGCGAAGGTCATTAAAATTTTCTGGAGTAGCGTCCGGCAAGGTAAAGTTGTACGATAATATAGAAGAATTTACTGTCTGTGTATCTTTTGAAACAGGGAATTCAAAAGTCTGTTCGCGGTGCCCTTCCCATTTCTGATAGAAAGTATCAGACAAATCCGTATGAGTTCGTTCGTACTTTGAAAGAAATTCATCATCAAAATATTTTAAGAAGCGTTCAACATTAAGCTTACCGTAAAGATAAATCACCATATTAGAAGGCTGATAATACTTTTTATGATAATCTTTTACATCCTGCCAGGTTACCTTAAGAATATCTTCTGGTTTTCCGCCAGTAATAAAACTGTCTGTACTCTGCGGAAAAAGCACTTTTCTTAAATTATAATAGTGGAAGGTTCCCTTATTCGACATTGAACCCAAAAGCTCGTTATAAACAGCACCAGTTGCTGTAATCTGCTCATCCGGTGAATTCAAAACAAAACGAACTGCCTCGCGCTTAAGGTCATTCTTCTGGGTAAGAACAATCGGGTCAAAAACACCGTTCATGTAAACATCAAGGCTTGTAAAAAGCTGTTCTTCAGAAAGCGAGCCCATCGGGTAACAGGTAAAATTCTGATAAGTAAGCGCATTCATAAAAGTGTTGTAAGTCTGCGCTCCCATCTGGAAAAATAGATTTGAACTTGGATACTTGTTTGAGCCTGCAAGGCAGGAATGTTCAAAAATATGCGGAAGACCAACATCATCATAAGAACGGGTCTGGAACGCAAGATTAAAAGCACGGTTTGTATCGTTATTTTTAAACCACACAAGGCGGGCACCAGATTTTACATGCTCATAATATATCACCTGAGTTCCCGGCGTATATTTGTAAGTTTTTAGCTGACGAAAGCCAAAAGTTTCTTTTGAAAAACAAAGGCTCGTAAATAAAGCAAAAACAGCAAGTAAAAAAATACGTTTAGTTTTCATTTTTTATCTCCGAAAGTTTTTTATTTATAAGATCCAGTTCCTGTCTGGCCTTTTCTGTCTGAGAATTAAGATCATCTTCCTCTTCTACAGCTGCAGAAATCTGCTGATTATGAAGGTCTGTAAGAAGTGTTTCCAGTTCATTTTTCTGTTTTTTAAGGTCTGCTACAAACTTTGGAGGACGCCCACCCTTTTTGCCGTTTTCGCGGCTGGCGGCAATCTTGGCATTACTTTTGGAAGTTCCATTGTATTTATAAAGCATACTAATCCAAAGCTTTAGGTTTTGTAATTCCGACTTCATCTGTTCGCAAAGAAGAGCGCCCTCTCCCTCTGCTGCAGGAGCTTCACTTAACTTTCTCTGGATTTCTTCCAGACGGGCAATACTTTTTTTTATTTCTTCAGTTTTTCTGGACATCCAGACCTCCAAACTTTTTTTATTTTACTTCGCGGCTCTTATGGCAGGCAAAATACAAAAGCTGTTTTTCCTTAGACATTTCTTTTAAAAGCTCCAGCGCGTGAGGAACTTTTTCATCATCAAGATTTACAAACGGGTCATCAAGAATTACAGGCGGCTTAACCTCCTTAAACAAGGCATCCACAAGCGCCATGCGTGAACAGAAATTCACAAGGTCTTTGTAACCGTCGCTCAAAAAATCACTTGCACGGAGTTTACCATTTTCGTCAACGCAGACTTTAAGATTTGTATCGATTACAAGTTTTGAAGCAGTTTTCCCGGCACGATCAATCAAGTTCAGATATTTTGCAAAACCTTCCTTCATCGGGTCGCTGTAATTTGCATCAAGTTTTTCTTTGGCCTTTGTAAGAAAATCAATAGTCTGCAAAAAGGTTTCATATTCTGCAGATTTTTCCTGTTTAGAAACTGTAAGACGGTCTATTTCGGTTTCTATATCATCTTTTTTTTCTATTAGAGAATTATTGTCGTTTACCTTCTTTTGGTAACCGGCACACAAAGTAACCATGTCGTTTATCTGATTATTGATTGCTTCAAGCGTGCCCCTAAGCTCATCGTTCGAATGCAAAGGCTTTTCTATCGCGCCCAAAGCCTTTACATCATTTGCAGGATTCTGCTCAAATGCAGACACCTTTGCCTCAGTTGCAGCAATCAATGCTTGTGCATTTTTTAAGTCGTTAATCTTATTGTGAAGTTCCTGCACCTGTGCCGAAAAGTCCTGAGTTTTTTCTGTTTTATACTGCGAAAGAATCTGAAGCAGTCTTTCCTTTTTTTCTGCCAAAAGCTGTGCATTCTGACTTGCAGAATTTACGCGTTTTTCCAGCTCTGAAAGTTTGTTCATTTTTTCATTCAGAATCTGAATCTCGGCTGGCACAGAAGAAATATCGTCTGTTTTGCAAAAGCGTTTTACAAAAGTACGGAGTTCAGTTTCATATTCCTGTACCATTTTTGGCTGACTTTGAAGCCAGTTAAAATATTCTGTAGACTTCTGCAAAAGTTTGGAATATCGGTCAAAGGCAATTCGCTTTTGAATTATTTCTTCCATAATATTAGGATTTGATTTTGCGCCGATTCGCAAGGCAACAACGCTAAGCACAAAAAACAAAACTGCAAGTCCAAACGCAGTTCCGCCAGCAAATACCGGCATTTTCTGCATAAAGCAGAACGCTCCGCCCAGGGCACTTACAAAGCCCAGAACAAGGAATGCGGCAAACAAAACAACCTTTCCCCCAGATTTTGTATTTTTCTGTTCATTTTGGTTTTCAATTTCTTCTCTGGTTTTGTCGCCAAACTGCTGTTTTAATTCTTTAAATTCGGCTTCTTCTGCCGCAATGAGTTTTTTCTCACCTTCAAGCTGCTTAAACTTTTTATACTCAGCATCAGTTTTTAAGCAGGCTTCAATCTGAGACTTTTGAGGCACATCTCCGCCAAAGTAATTTTTAAGACTTTCGTACTGGTCTTTTTCTGACTGAGTAATCTGGCCCGTTCTTAAGTTTGATTCTATGGTGGTGTAGGCACTGGAAATTTCATCAATGGCCTTTAAAACCTTTACATCAGGAACTTTGCCGTTAAAAAAATCCTCCAGAGCGTCTTTTGCTTTTTTTGCTTCTTCTGTATCTTTTTTTAGCTGCTCGTAGCGGATTTTTGCTTCGTATTTTGCAGCAATGGCAAGTTCATCAGAAGTCTTTTTTTGCACAGCCCTTAATTTTTCTATTTCTGACTGAGCGGCTTTTATCTTTTTTCCAAATTCTTCGTTCTGAACTGTCTTTGATTTTATTTCATCAAGAATTCCGCGATCATAATCAATCTGATTCTGAAATTCGTTAATTAAACCGCCAGCGCCTTTTTTGGCTTTTATTGCAGTTGCCTTTTTGTCCAGAACCTGAACAGCCTTATCAAAAGAAGCAACATCGCCCGCTTCTATAAGATTATTTAGACGTGCAGAAATATCTGTAGAACCTGCAGGAGATTCGCCAAGTACAACGTGAACACTGCGGCCATAAGTTTCCCGGTTGATTCCAAAAAGTTCAGTTCCAAGGTCAGAAGAAAAATCAGCGCAGGGACGGTTAGTTTTTAAATCACGTAGTTCAAAGGTATCGTCATTTTTTTTGGGGCCAAAAGTTCTGGTAACAAGATAGTCTTTACCATTGTAAGAAAAAGCAAGACTTCCGCCGTAAACTCCACCCTGCCACGGGGCATATTTAAGTTTTTCGTTTTTTTCTAAATCCCTGGAAGTTGTATATTCCATGCCGTAAAACATGGCTTTTATAAAAACCGAAAGTGTGGTTTTTCCCCAGCCGTTTTCATGGATAAATGAATTCAAACCTTTTTTAAAATCAACTTCAAGATTGCTGAATTTTCCAAAATTTATGATATGAGCTTTTATAAGTTCCATCAGCCTAGTCTCCCAGCCAGAGCCTTAATTCCGGTCATTATGATTTGTGATTTTTTTTCTTCTGTCAGATTTTTCTGCGCCTTTACCATGCGGATAAATTCGCCTTTGAGAGAAACATCTTTTTCGTATTTTTCGTAATCAATTTTAGGTTCAGTTTTGTCTTTAAAACGGATATAAAAAAAGTTTGAAGCAAGCGCATTCTGGTAAGATTCAGCTTCAATTTCAGTTTCTTCAGAAATTTCACCTGTCAAATCCACCTGTACAATATCCTGAGTGGAAATGCCTGTAAGTTTTGCTTCGCACGCCTTTAAAACATCGTTGTAAGACATTGAGCCAGCCAGCGGAACTTCCACCTCGTGAATTACGCGCTGAGAATTTTCTATGAACTTTGATTCAACCTTGCCGCCTTCTATATTTAATAGAACAAAACCCTTTTTACCGCATTCGTCAAAACCACGGCCTTCAAGACAGCCCGAATAGCACCATACACCACGGCTATCAAGTTTTTCTTTTCTGTAATTATGAATGTGCCCAAGAGCAAGATAATCAATATTCTGATTTGTGAGTTTTGGAAGAGAAATATCTGGCGCTCCGTCTTTTGCAGAATATTCTGCAATCTGACCGTGAAGAACAACAATATTAACCTTTTGAACGTCCAGATTCAGTTCGCTGTATGCCTTAGAAGGAATTGAATCCCCAAATTCATGTCCAAAAATTTCTACATCATCATATGAATACGAAGTCCAGGAATCTTTATTAAAGGTTTTAAAATTTGGATAAGTTTCTTCTATATAATAGGCTTCATCGTGGTTACCTCGAAGATATAAAAAGTCAATCTGCGGGGCTTTAGAAATAATGTAAAAAAGACGGTTTTTAAGATTTTTGTGCTGGTTTTCTTTTGTATCAAAAAGGTCGCCCGCAATGATGATGGCACGGACACCGTTATGTAAAGCAAAATCCACCATGCGTCCAAAAGCATCTACAATTTCTTCCCTACGCTTATTTGCCAGTTCTTTGGTAAAATGCGTACCCATTTTAGAATCTGCATGAATGTCTGCACAATGAATAATTTTCATATATTCATTGTAGCAAACCTGTAAAAACTAGCCAATAATTTTATATAAGATTTTGTAAAGGAAGTCTGTCTCCTCTTTTGAAAGTTTTACGCAACTTGCCATCTTTTGTGGAACAGCAAGAGCCTTATCTTTAAGAGCCGCGCCCTCAGGTGTGATTGCAACCATTACAATGCGTTCGTCATTTTTACTGCGGGTACGGCATAAAAGGTTCTTTTTTTCCATTGATTTTAAGAGCGGAGAAAGAGTACCTGTGTCCAAAAAAAGCCGGCTTCCAAGTTCGGTTACCTTAAGCTCTTTTTCTTCCCATAAAACCATCATTACGATGTACTGGGTGTAGGTCAGATCCAGCTCTTTTAATACCGGCGTATATTTGCGAAGGATTTCGCGAGATGCCGCATACAATGGAAAGCAAAGCTGATTTTTTAGTAAAAGGCAATCATATTTTGATGATTCATTTTGTGTGTCACTCATTTTTTAAGTCCTCTTACATATTCTACCGCACTTAAGCCTGCAACGCCACCTTCATATACAGCTTTACATACTTGTAAGAGTCCGCCGTTTACATTACCACATGAATATACACCAGGGGCATTTGTAGCCATTTTTTCATCAGCGGCAATGCTGTCGCCGTTGAGTGTAAGGCCAAGTTTTTTGGCAAAATCTGCACCACCGGCACTTCCAAGGGCAACAAAGAATCCGTCTACTGCAAGTTCGCTGCCATCTTCAAATACAACAGCTTCTACCCTACCTTCACCTTTGATTTCTGAAAGCTTCTGGTTATTAAGCACAATTTTTTCTGCTGCCCCACCCTTTGCTTTTTCTTCTTCAAGAAGTGATTTTACTTCTGAATCATCCATTCCGTTTGTAAGGATAGTAACCGACTCTGCCATATTGGCAAGGTGCATAGCTTCTTCAAGCGCATAAAGTTTGTTTCCAAGTACGCAAACCTTCTTTTTTCTATAGAAGAAACCATCACAAACAGCACAATAACTTACGCCTTTTCCTTCGTGTTCCAGAAGGCCTTTTAGATTAGGACGAAGTTTTTTGTTTCCAGTAGCAAGGATTACCGCGTGACCTTCGTAGTCGCCGTTTGTTGCAGTCACCATGTACGAATTCTGACTTGCCATCTGAATATTTGTTACTTCGGCATCAAGAACTTCTACACCAAGATTTTTTGCCTGGGTAATTCCCGCAGCATACAAATCAGGGCCTGAAATTCCGTTTTCAAAACCATAGTAATTATCAATTTTATGAGCTTTATCCAACTGACTTTCGCCATGGTAAAGCACCACAACATTCAGATTTGCGCGTTTAGCGTAAAGAGCAGCAGAAATTCCTGCTGGACCAGCACCAATTATAATTACGTCGTACATGGTAACCTCCTGTTTAAGTTTGAAATTACAACAAATCAGCTACTTTAGCATCAATCTTCTTTGGTTCAACAGTTGACTCAAAGCGATCAATAACATTACCTTCGCGATCAATAAGGAACTTTGTAAAATTCCATTTGATGTTTGGGTTATTTTCATAGTCAGGGTCAAATTTAGAAACCACAGTCTTCATAAGAGCACCTTTTACACCAGTAAAACCAGTAAAGCCTTTCTGCTCTTTAAGATAATTATACAACGGAATTGCGTTTTCGCCATTAACTTCGATCTTCTTAAACTGATCAAAAGTTGTGTGGTATTTCATTGTACAGAATTCGTGGATTTCATCATCATCGCCGGGAGCCTGATGTCCAAACTGATCACAAGGGAAGTCTAAAATCTCAAGTCCCTTATCGTGGTACTTCTGATAGAGTTCTTCAAGCCCCTTGTACTGAGGTGTAAACCCACAGCCAGTGGCAGTATTTACAATCAAAAGAACCTTTCCTTTGAATTCCGACAAAGAAACTTCGTTTCCTTTTCTGTCCATTACCTTAAAATCATAAATTCCCATATTTAACCTCACTATGCGGACGGGTTCCGCGTTTCGATACTTTATTTATATTGCATACAATATAATTTGTCAACATTTATTTTCAAGATTTTTTAGATTTATTTATTAGACTTGATATGATATGCTTTAAATATGATGAATAGATTTAGATTTTTATTTCTCTTAATATCAATATTATTATCCTCATGTAGTTTTGATTCATCAGATTCTAAATCAAAGTCATTTGAAATTGTTGATAAGGAAAGCTTTGTAGAAAATACAGATGTACTTTTTATTATGTACATGGACGGGGATAATAGCCTTAATGATACTGCATGGAAAAATATATTTTTAGCTCAAATGGGACTAAGAGCCGCAAGAACTGATAAGATTACTGTAGTAGCATTGATTGATGGATATATTACATCTCCGGATGATATAGGTAATGGAAAATCATATCTATTAAAGTTAGGTGGATACGATGAAGATGAATACAAATACAACAATAATACTAAAAGCTATAATTTTAAATTAGTCTCAAGAAATTCAAAAGATTACTCACAAACAGTAAACTGGATTTATGCAAGAAATCATGAAGTTGATATGTCTAGCGGCAATACTCTTTATTATTTTCTCACGTGGGCAAAAAAACATTTTAAAGCCCAAAAAACTATTCTTGCTGTTCAAAATCATGGAGGCGGACCTTACAATGAATTGAAATCTTCAATCTCCTCTCGCTCTATCTGCTGGGATGATACCAATCATCCTGAAGATGATGATTCATACCTTTCTACTACAGATGTTGCAACCGCAATTAATAAAACATTTGGTAAAATAGACATGCTTGTAGAAGATGTATGTTTACAGTGCTCAATTGAAGAAATTTATGGCTTGCAAGATGCCGTACATTATATGGTAGCTTCTCCTAATACAACATACGTCAATACTTATAATTATGATAAAATAATCCCATATGCAAGCATCGGTGCCAGCATTGAAGAAATAGGTAAATTATTTATAGAAAAGAACAAAGAATTTTGTATAAACAACTCTTATACTCTTTGGACATCAGAAACATTCGATTTTGATCCAACATGCATGGAACTTTCACTAACTTTGGTTGACTGTTCAAAATCAGATGTATTAGAAAACATAAAAAAACACACAAGTGAACTTGCAGAAGCAATTATGTCAGCAGATTTCGAACAGAAAAGAATATGCATAAATTCAATAGGTTTTCTTCCAAAAAATACTACAGAAACCATTTATGGATTTTGCTACAAAGCTTCTTTTTCTTATACAAACGATATAGGGCTTATGTCTTATATTCTTGCCAACAGTTCTGCCATTACAGATACAAAAATAAAAACAGCCGCACAAAATCTTTTCAGTGATTTAAAAAATAATAATCTTATTGTAGCTGCGTGGGCTGGTGGTAGTGGAAAAGACTGGTATTACACTGGAGATGACTCATACGGAAGTAATTTTGAATTCCTAAAAATTACAGATGAAAAATGTCCTTGGGGTATTTCAATTACAGCAAATCGAGGATTTTCATATGACAAAGACGGTAAAATAACAAAATATAACATAAGCCTTGAAAATTATTCTAACTGGTCAAAATTTGCCAAGGACAACAAATGGGCAGATTTATTAAAAACATATAAAAATTCACTGGGAAGATTATGAAAAAATTTTTTATCACAATAATTGTTGCAATCAGTTTATTTTCTCCGCTTCTCGCCCAATCAGAAAATTACACTACCCTTACAGAATCCATAACAGAAGATGAGGGATCTCTTGAAATAAAAGCACTTCTGAAGAAAGGCAAAAAGGATTACGTACTCCTTACAAAAGTAGAAACTCAAAGCCGGACAAGTTATATCATCAATAAAAAGGCAAGCAACAAAACTGCATATAAAAATCTTAAAAAACTCAACGGTAAATACGTTACTGCAGAAATAAAAATTTTAAAAAGTTCAAATCCTTTTTCGCACACAGTAGCGGTGTTAAAAGTCAAAGAATAGTCTGCAAAAATCGTCAGAACAAACAATTATTATCTTTTTTGCAAAAGCCATAATATAATTCAAGGTATGAATGTAGGAATTATAGGCGCAGGACGAATTGCGGGTACGCTCGCAGAAACGATGGCTGGTATGAAAACAGTAAAACTTTATGCGGTGGGAGCAAGATCTCTGGAACGGGCACAGGCCTTTGCAAAAGAGTACAAGGCAGAAAAAGCCTACGGAAGTTACGAAGAACTGGTTCACGACCCGACGGTAGATTTAGTTTATATTGCAACGCCACACTCACATCACGCAGAACACGCAGAGCTTTGCATCAACAACGGAAAGCCAGTGCTTTGTGAAAAGGCATTTACGATGAACGCATGTCAGGCAGAAAAGATTATTGAGCTTTCGCGCAAAAAAGGCGTTTTTCTTACCGAAGCAATCTGGACCCGCTATATGCCAAGCCGCAAAATGATCAATGATGTTATTAACAGTGGAATTGTAGGAAAAATCCGTGTTCTTACGGCAAACCTTTCTTATACAATGCTTCAAAAAGAGCGTATTGTGGAACCGGCGCTGGCAGGCGGAGCTCTTCTTGACGTTGGTGTTTACACGCTGAACTTTGCTGCAATGCATTTTGGAACAGATATTGAACGCATAGAAAGTTCAGTTCAGATGACTGATAAAGGCGTAGACGGACTTGAATCAATTACAATTTTTTACTGCGACGGAAAAATGGCTGTTTTAAATGCCGGAATCTATACCCGCAGCGACAGAAAAGGAATTTTCTACGGCGAAAAGGGCTATATTATAGTAGAAAATATTAACAATCCACAGTCCATCAGCGTTTTTGATGATTCTGACCGCTTGATAAAAAAGATTGACGTTCCGCCTCAGATTACAGGCTATGAATACGAACTTTTGGAATGTGAAAAATGCCTTGCCGAAGGCAAAATCGAAAGTGATTCAATTCCACTTGCAGACTCGCTTTACATGATGAAGCAGATGGACGGTCTTAGAAAAGACTGGGGCCTGGTCTACCCGCAGGAAAAATAATCGGGATTACTTTTATCAGCGTGGCGAAAAACTTGCAGATGCAATCAAAGAGAAGTTTGGATTTACCCCTACCCTGATTAATCCTCGTTTTGCTTCTGGAGTGGATACTGCTCTTCCTAAAACTCTGGAAAAAGATCACAGTCTTGTAATTACAGTTCAACATTAAACTTTGGAAGGAGGATTTCCGGGTAATAAGAGCGCTTTGCTTTGCGAAGGCCTTCAATACCCAAATCCTCCTCTCTGTTTATATACTTTGTTGTAATAGTTTTAGCATATTCATTGTTGATAACTGCATAACCACCATCACGGGCAAAATCCGAAAGACATTTTTCAAAATGAATGTCGGTAACGTCTGGGCTCAAATCACTTGAAAGACAGAAAGCGGCAGGTTCATCACCTACAAAAAGGATACCGCCCTTCATGCCAGCCTTAAGTGCAAAGGCCTCGTAATTCTGGAGTGCCGCACAGATAATTTCAGCTTCCTGCTGCAAATCAAGGCTTTCCGAACTTTCAGAAAACCATTTCTTTTCCAATGCGCAAACCGTTTTAAAGTTGTCAGGTGTAATAAGTTCAAGCCTGAATTCAGGATATTTTTTTCTGAACTGATTTATGTGATTTCGCTTTTTGCTGTATTTTGAACCTGGAAGGCCAGCCAAATCTTCCTGTTTGTAAATATAATCGCTAAGATCTGGGGCTTCTTCAATTTTTGAGGCAGTATAGCTGGCTAGTAAAAGCTCTTTTTCTTCCGTGGTGATATTTCTAAAAATACAGGGACGTTTGTTCTGTTTTGCATCTTCTACCAAAAGAGAAAGTGCCTCCTGCACCCCGTCAGTTTTTCCATCTATGCGATGAGGAAAGGCATAGGAAGTTTCGCCCGTGGCATAATATTTTTCAAAAATCCAGTCGTTTTGAACTGCAATCAGAGAATCGTATTTTTTTGAGTATAAAATAGAATTTACCGCGCTGTAATTATTTGCAAAAACGCCGTTATTCACAGAAGTTTTCTGCAAAAGTTCCAGTTCTTCAATTGTGGCTTTGTGCCAATTCAAATTATTCACATAATAAATTTAACATCAAAAACAGCATTCGGAAAAGAAAAATTCGTTATAGCATACAAAATATATCTCGACACAAGCAGTTTTAATATCTAAGATGAATCAATGACCAAAACCGTAATTCACGAAATTCCGCCGGTGTGGGATTCAGAAAGCCGGGTGCTTCTTTTGGGGACAATGCCTTCTCCGGCAAGCCGCAAAGCGGGATTTTTTTATATGCATCCGCAAAACAGATTCTGGAAGGTGCTCCCAGACGTTTTTAAAGAGCCTCTCACACTTCCTAACAACGCCCCCGACAATACCGCTGCAATCACTGAACGAAAGAATTTTCTTTTACGCCATCACATAGCGCTTTGGGATGTACTTTCTTCCTGCGACATTCATGGAGCAGCAGACGCAAGCATAAAAAATGCAGTTCCCAATGATTTTACTCCGCTGTTTGAAAACTCAAAAATCAGCAGGGTTTTCTGCACTGGAAAAACTGCATTTAATTTGTGGAAGAAATTCTGCGCCGAGCGTTATGAAGAACAATTCAATCTTGAATGCATCTGCCTCCCAAGTACAAGTCCCGCCAATGCCGCCTGGAATCTTGAACGTCTGAAGCAAGCCTACGAGGTTGTAAAAGAAGCAGCTGCACAATCTTCTAAAACTTAAAATCCACTTTCTTAACGTTTTCGCCGTAAATTGTTTTAAAATCATCGCGCATAGAAATTACGATATAGCCGGCTTCTTTCCATTGCTCACCAAGTTTTAAGGCTTTTTCGCGGTTAGCGTGGTCATCTTCATCATCATCGGCAATCAGCATAAAGGCTCGGGTTTGGTATTTTGTGTTTGTAAGACAATAATTGTGCATTGCAGAATCTCCACCGCTATTTCCAAACGAAAGAACAGGCACCTTTCCTACTTCCTGAGCAATATTTTTTACCTTGTTTGTCTTAAGATTTTTGATAAGAAGAACATCTGTTCTAATAAGTTTATCACTGGTCTTAAAGGTGTAATCCACGCCCTCTTTATCACCCTGATTATCAGATTTAAAAAGCACATCCATACCAATAACACGGTTTGGCGCAATACCAAGAGAGTCCACAAGTGCGCGGCAGATAAAACGATCAGAACCAGAAACTACATAAAACGTAAAACCGTTAGCTGTCAGATAATCAAAAACTTCGAGCATAGGCTTATAAAAAGATTCAGCATAAGTCATGCCTACAAAGCCGTTTGGTGTCTTTTTGGCAAAATTTTTGACATAGGCATCAAACTCAGAAATAGTCATTCCGGCATAAGCCTTTGCAGCCGCACGACCGTGAACTACATCAAAATGATCAGGAAGAGGCTTTCCGTTACGCACAAAATCTCTGATGGCATTTGCGGCAAAAAGTTCACTTTCAGAAGCCTTGCCTTTATACTCCGGATCATCAAGCACGCGGTATTCAAGCATATTGTATTCAAAATACGAAGGATAAAGCTCGCCAATAAAAGTTCCATCCATATCAAAGGTTGCAATTCTGTCTTCAACCGGAATAAAATTCGGCGATTTTTTATTTGTTACGTCCTCAACATATTCAATCAAGGCATTTAATGAATCGCAGTCGTTCCAAAGCTTAAAATACTGAACGCTTTTCTTTGTGCAGCTCAAAAATGAGAGCATTACAACCGTTACAAAAAATATACAAAATGTTTTTCGCATTTTCTTCATAAAGAAGACCTCCTGAGTTAGTATTAAGCATAACACGAAAAATCAGATTTTTGTAACAAATTATTATTTTTATTTTCCTTTGAGTACGTTTTCCAATGGGGTAATTCCAAATCGAGCCGCATATTCGCGGGCATCACGAGCCTGAGAAATTACCGTTACAGGATCATGCGCATCAGCATTGCAAACAACCCTAACGCCAGCCTCTGCTGCCAGAGTCCAGAACTCATCAACCGGATAAGAATATCGCATTCCTTTTTCGCAAGGCCACATTTCTTTGTGCATGCCAAGTCCGTTCACTTCAAGAGGCATATCCAGATCTTTTGCAGCCGCAATAATATCCTTCATGCAGGCTTCAACATCAGAATCCCATTTGCGACCATGCCCCATCGGCAAATCAGGATGAGCAAGAAAAGCAAAAAGTCCGCTTCGCATTCCTTCTATTGTCTGCTCTGTATAATTAAAAAGTGCAGATTTTTCCATCTCGTAAGGAATATATGCATGCAAATTTCCTCTTGTAAGCCAGTGAGAGCCCAAAACAAGATAGTCCGCACCATATTCACCAAGCAAGCCTTCTTTATACCAGCTGTAAAGTCTGTTATCCCATTCACATTCAAAACCAAGATAAACAGGGAACGGCGAGTCAGCTCCAAGTGCACGAACTTCTTCTACATAACCGTACGCCTCTTTTTTAGTCATTCTGATTTCCGGCCAGTAATCAGGCGCATTTTCCGGATATGGACAGTGATCAGAAAATCCAAGCGCAGAACAACCATCTGCAACCGCCTGCTTAAAATAATCTTCCGGGTGTCCAACCGCATGTTTGCATAAATAAGTGTGAGTATGAAAATTAGAGATAGGATTCATAGATGTAGAATAACACAATCCTGAAAATTAAACAAAGCAATTAAATAAATAAACATGGTGTGTTGTTGCGAAGTGTAGGACAAAACCGCGCGATATCGCGCTACATGCTGTTTGTGTAAAGAAACTATAATATGCCGCTACGCGGCGCCACAAACAGAATGTTTTTGTCCCACACTTCGCTTCCTCATATCATCTTTGTATATTTTAAGAATTCCATGCTATAATTTGCGTATGAATAAAAACGAATTGATTTTTGGCGCCGCATATTACAACGAATATATGCCGTACGACCGCATTGAAAAAGACCTTACTCTGATGAAAGAAGCAGGAATGAATACAATCCGCATTGCAGAATCAACCTGGAGTACGGAAGAGCCTCACGACGGAGTGTTCAACTTTAAACCGGTAACTGATGTTCTGGACGTAGCCGAAAAGCTTGGAATGAATGTAATTATTGGTACACCAACCTATGCAGTTCCAGCATGGCTTGTAAAAAAATATCCAGATATAATGGTTACAAACCGTAATGGTCAGGTAAAATACGGCCCGCGCCAGAGTATGGATATCCTTAATCCTGATTTTCTGCGCTATGCAGAAAGAATTATCAGAAAACTTGCAGAAGCCGTGCAGCCTTATAAATGCGTAATAGGCTTTCAGCTTGATAATGAAACAAAACACTACGACAACTATGGAAAATATGCCCAGAAAAAATTTCTGGACCACTTGAAAACAAAATATAAAACCACAGATGAGTTTAACAAGGCCTTTACACTAGCCTACTGGAGCAATTCCATTCACGACTGGGACGATATGCCAGACATTTCTAACAGCATAAACTGGAATCTTCACTGTGAATACGAGCACTTTTTGCGCACTTGCGTTGCCGAATACCTAAACTGGCAGGCAAAAATAATCAGGGAATATAAGCGTCCTGATCAATTTATTACGCACAACTTTGACTTTGGCTGGATCGGCTATTCGTATGGAGAACAGCCTGGAATTAATCATGCGCAGGCAAGTTCTGCCGTTACCATCGCCGGCTGCGACATTTACCACCCAAGTCAGGATGAACTTACCGGTGCTGAAATTGCCTTTGGCGGAGACAAAATCCGCACCCTCAAAAATCAAAATTACATAATTTTGGAAACCGAGGCACAAGGCTTTAAGGAATGGACTCCTTATCCAAAGCAGCTGCGGCTCCAGGCCTTCAGTCACCTTGCAAGCGGTGCTAACGGACACATGTACTGGAACTGGCACTCAATTCACAACAGCATGGAAACATACTGGAAAGGAGTTCTGGGACACGAACTTCAGCCGGGCGTAATCTACAACTACGCAAAACAGATTGGCGAAGAATATAAAAAATACGGCCATCAGCTAATCAATCTTAAAAAGAAAAATGAAGTTGCCATTGTTACAGATACAGACTCTCTTACAGCTTTAAAATTCTACCCGATGGACTACCCGACCGGCGGACTTTCTTATAACGACGTTCTACGCTGGACGTACGATGCGCTTTATAAAATGAATGTTGAATGTGATGTTGTAGACATTAATGCACTGAATCCTTCTGATTACAAAATGATTGTCACTCCGGCGCTTTACTGTATCAGTAACGATAATACCACAAAACTCTACAACTTTGTAGCAGAAGGCGGAGTTCTCTTTTCATCATTCCGTTCATTTTATGCCGACACTAAAGGCAGCGTTTACGATGCGCCTCATCCATACAAGCTTACCGACGTTTTTGGGATGGAATATTCAATGATTACTCAGGCGGGAAACGCAAAAGTTTTGAATCAGCCCGTAGAGGTTTATGCAGAACTTATAGAAAATAAAGATGCCCAGATTCTTGCTTCTTATGAGCACAAATACTGGTCTCAGTACGCAGCAGTTACAAAAAACAAGTTCCGCAATGGTTGCGCATACTACTTTGCAGCAAAAACTTCGCAGGAAGTGCTTTCGCAAATTTTAAAAGATGCCCTTTCGGAAGCAAAAATCACAGTTCCGCCCGTGCAGTTCCCCCTCATTATCCGCAGCGGAGACAACTCCAAAGGCAGAAAAGTTCACTATATCTTCAACTATTCCAGCGAAGATTACATTGTACAAAATCCTTTCGGTGATTGCGTAAACCTCCTCACCGAAAAGCCCTACTTTCACAATGATAAAATTGAGATTTCGGACTGGGATTTTATAATTTTAATGGAGCAATAATTACGCTCTTCTAAGTTCCCTGGCTGCCACAACAAGGTTCTTAAGACTTGCTACAGTTTCTTCTTCGCCGCGGGTCTTAAGACCACAGTCAGGATTAATCCAGAGTTTTTCGCGAGGAACTGTTGCAAGCATTTTCTTAAGCGCGCCAGTTATTTCTTCTACAGATGGGACACGTGGTGAATGAATATCATAAACGCCAGGGCCTACCTGTGTTTTAAAATCTGCCTCTTTAAGTGCTTTAAGAATCTTCAAATCTGAACGGCTTGCTTCAAATGTGATTACATCAGCATCCATTTGATCAATCTCGCGGATAATATCATTAAATTCGCTGTAGCACATATGAGTGTGAATCTGAGTTTCTGGCTTTACCTTGGCATGAACAAGACGGAAGGCAGGAATTGCCCAGTCCAAATATTCACTGTGCCAGTCTGAATGACGCAAAGGCAGTTTTTCTCTAAGAGCCGCTTCATCAATCTGAATGATTTTGATTCCGTTTTTTTCCAGATCAAGAACTTCTTCGCGAATAGCAAGTGCAATCTGCTGTGTCTGCTCTTTTAAAGAAATATCTTCGCGAGGGAAACTCCAGTTCAAAATTGTAACTGGACCAGTAAGCATACCTTTTACAATTTTTTTTGTTCTGCTCTGGGCGTATACAGACCAGTCTACTGTCATCGGCTTTGAGCGGGCAACGTCACCCCAAACAATTGGCGGTTTTACACAACGTGTTCCGTAAGACTGAACCCAGGCATTCTGAGTAAATACATAGCCTTCCATCTGGCTTCCAAAATACTCAACCATATCGTTGCGTTCAAATTCACCGTGGACAAGAACATCCAAACCGATTTTTTCCTGAAGCTCAATGCATTCTGCAATTTTCTGTTTGTTAAAATCTTCGTACTGAACTTTATTAATCAGACCCTTGCGGAAAGAAGCGCGGTTTGCACGAACTTCTTTTGTCTGCGGAAACGAACCGATTGTTGTAGTTGGGAATGCCGGCAGATTAAATGTAGATTTCTGGATTTTTTCGCGATAGTAAAAATCAGGCTGGCGGATAAAATCTTTTTCTGTAAGAGCGGCAACTGCATCCTGAACTTTCTGATTTTTCTGAACACGATTTTTTGCAAAAAGGTTTTTATTTTCTGCAAAGTTTTCGCCAGTTGCAAGGTCATGCAATTCTCCAAGTTTTTCTTCTGCAAAAGAAAAATATGCCTTTACGTTTTCTTCAAGCTTATCTTCCTGCAAAACTGTGTAAGGTACATGAAGCAACGAGCATGAAGTAGAAATTACCACTCTTTCCGCAGGAACTGATTTTTCAATTTCTGCAAGCAAGTCTGATTTTTTCTGATAGTCAGCACGCCAGATGTTTTTTCCATTTATTAAACCGGCAAACAAAACTGCATCTTTTGAAAAACCTGATTTTAAGAGTTCCAGAGTTTTTTTGCCTTCTACAAAATCAAGTCCAATTCCGTCAAAACCAAGACTGCAAACTTCTGAATATACATCGCGGACATCTCCAAAGTAAGTCTGAAGAATAATTTTAAGACCTGTATTCTGATGAAGCTGCTCCAAAAGAGCCTTATATATAGAAGAAAACAGTTTTTTTTGCTCATTATTTACGTCATAAACAAGTGCAGGCTCTGCAAAACTTACATATTCTGCACCAGCATCGCTAAGTGCCTTACCAAGCTGAACATAAGCTGCAATTGCTTCGCTTACAAAATCAGACGGCTTTTTTGTGCCTGTATAACTTGCAAGTTCTAAAAAAGTATACAAACCAATAAGAGTTGGAACTGTTTTTACGCCCTGAGAAAGCGCCTCTTTAAATTCAACCAAAGGCTTTGGGTTTTCTACCAATTTTACTTCAGTTTTATCGCAAAATTCAGGTACAAGATAGTGATAGTTGGTGTTGAACCATTTTTTCATCGGAAGGGCCTTTACATCCCCTTTATTTCCCTGATAACCGTGAGCGGCTGCAAAATAGGTATCTGTAATATCAAGACCAAGTTCTTTATAACGTTCTGGAATTACACCAAGTAAAAATGCTGTATCAAGAACATTGTCGTAAAAAGAAAAGTCATTAGAAGGAATAAAATTAATTCCAGCTTCCTGCTGCTTTTTCCAGCCATAGGCACGGAGCTCTTTTGCTACATTTTCAAGTTCTGTTCTGGAAATTTCACCCTTAAAGTATTTTTCTGTTGCGAATTTAAGTTCGCGTCCTTTTCCAATTCGTGGAAATCCGATTACTGATGTTCTTTTTGCCATGTTTATTTACCTACCATTCTTATATGTTTATACAGAGTGTAGCAAAATCGCCAATTAAAGAAAAATACTATTTTCATGCAATTTGTAATAGTTTTTACCTATGACAAAGTCTAAAATCTATGGTAGAATCTGATTATGACCTTACAGCAGTTAAAATATGCAGTTGCAGTTGCAGAAACAAAGAATATTACAGAAGCTTCTAAAAGACTTTTTATCTCTCAGCCAAGTTTGACGGCCGCCATCCACGAACTGGAAGCAGAAATGAAAATCACGATTTTTTCGCGCACAAATAAGGGCGTTATAATTACAAACGAAGGCGACGAGTTTCTTTCTTATGCCCGCCAGATTATGGAACATGCTTCTCTTTTGGAAGGACGTTACAAGGGCAACGGCGAAGTTAATCCTATTTTTTGCGTAAGTTGTCAGCATTATTCTTTTGCGGTAGATGCCTTTGTTGAACTTTTGCATAAATATGGCGGCTCAAGTTACGATTTTACAATTCGAGAAACTCAGACTCACGAAATTATAGAAGATGTAAGCAAACTTAAAAGCGAAGTCGGAGTTCTTTTTAAAAGCCGCAAAAATCAGGATGTAATAGAAAAACTTTTAAAGAAAAATAATCTTTCGTTTGAGCCGCTTTTTACCACTCCGCTCCATATTTTTATTTCTACATCAAATCCGCTGGCAGAAAAAGATATAGTCACTCTGGAAGACTTAAAACCCTACCCGTACCTGACTTACGAACAGGGCGATTATAATTCCTTTTATTTTTCTGAAGAACCGCTTTCTCCAATTGATTTTGACTGTCCTAAAAATATCAAAGTGCGCGACCGTGCAACTCTTTTTAATCTTTTAATCGGTCTGGACGGCTACACCATCTGTTCTGGCGTAATCAATCAGAAATTGAACGGAAAAAATATTATTTCACGTCCGTTGAACGTTGATGACAAAATGACTGTAGGCTATATTACAAAAAAAGGCGTAGCACTTTCGCGCTACGCCCAAACCTACATCAAAAGCCTGATAAAATACACCAGCTGTTAGAATTTTACCTTTATACCAAAAGAAGGAATTGGAACTCCAATATTAAAGTCTGCAGCTTTTCCTTCGCTGTCCATTTCGCCGGTGTAAGGATTAAAGTCTTTGTCACCTTTTGGACTATACAAGCCTACAAATACATCCTGGAGGGCAAAGTAGTATTCCCAGCTTGTTTTTCCACCGTGAGTTTTCCATTCACGGGAGATTCTTAAATCAACCGGGCAGGAAATATTTGTTCTTAGAGTATCGCTATAAACGCTGCTTCTTGTGTAACGCTGAACAACTCTGCCGTCGTCCATTACTGCAGCATAGCAGAATACATTTCCGTTATCTTCTTTAGGTGTACCTGTTGCCAAAGTTCCCTTTACAGTAAATGTCCAGCCTTTTCCAAAATGCCAGTTGCTTACAAGATTCATTGTGTGGAAGCGGTGATAATCCGGATAGTACCATTCATTAATAGGAGCCTTTGCCTCTACCTGAGGATTCTGTCCATCACCCACATCTACAGAGTTTTTAAGCTTAGAGTATACAAAGGAGTAAGACATATAACCGTCCCAGCAAGAACCAATCTTCTTTTCTACCATTGCATCAATACCAAAGGCATAGCCCTTTCCATTACTCTTAGCAAGAATTTCTACATCGTTATAATTGCTGTCTGCAGTTGTGTATTGGTAAGTCCAGATTCTAGAAAGATAATATTTATAATAGGTTTCCAGCTTAAAGTTCCAGCCGCCTTCCAAAGTTGCATCTGCACCTAAAACTCCAAGAATTGCACGGTTAGGATGCATTTCAAAATCTTTTAAGCCCATTTTTTCTGTAAACATCATTGTTTCGCGAGGAATAGAAACAAAGAGTCCGGAACCTGCACTAATAGAAGCTTTTTCCAATATTCCTTTGTTTCTCCAAGGGGTAAAAGTAATGTTTGCACGAGGGCAAAGATCTGGAATAAGATTAATTCCATAATCAGTGTCAAAATTATGAAGATTAATAAATTCTCCGCGCAAGCCAAGTTCTGTCTGAATTAAATCTGCATCAGTTCCATAAGTCCAGGAAATAAAGGCAGCATTATCAAAAATGCTGTTGTCAGAAGATGAACCAGAATATTTTATATGCTGAAAATAGTAATCTTCGCCAATCTGCTGATCACCCCAGCCGTCTATAGAATTTTTATTTTTTCCATTCTGTAAAGTTTCTTCTACACCAACACAAAGATGATTTTTTTCGTTCAATTCAATTTCGCTTTCCAGGCGGCCGGTTACAAGATGATTATTAATATCTTCCTTATAATCAAGATCAAAACCATCAAGACTATAAGTGGCCCCGCTTGTTACCCCAGAATACTTAGCACCATATCTCTCAATAAAATCATCATTGAATTTTACAGTTCCGCTTTCTGTCTGAGTCATATCCATATCTTCATACATCCAGTTGTAAGAAAGCAGACCGTGGAGCATTACTTTGTCTGTTGCAAGGTATTTAATATTTACACCGCCAAGTGCCTGATAAATATCATAATCCATTACACCATGTGTTGTTATGCCGTCTTTTTCGTTTGAACCGTCTGTAGCAAGTCCATCACTTCCAAAAAAGCCGATAACAGAAATATCAAGCTCTGGAGTTGGTGTAAAGTTTGCTTTTACAAAAAGGTCGCGAATATATGGAGCGCGCTCAATATCCTTAATGCCTTCTACCCCTGCTGTCTTAAAGGCCCAGACAATAGGATCAAGATAAGAAAGATGAGAGCCAATAAGCATACCGCCTACGTTTTTACCAAAAGGCACCTGAACAAAGGCATCGGCACAGGTAGTAGAAATTCCTGCATTTACGTGAAGATTTTCGTAATCTGGTTTAAGGGTTGTGGCTTCCATAAGACCAGACGATGCACGGCCGTATTTTGCAGAAAAAACACCGTTCGAAAGTTTTATCGAATCAACTATAGAAGGATAAAAGAAGGAAGCTCCTCCGCCCCAGTGGTATGGGAACAAAAGATACATGCCATCAAGAGTGTATCCAAGTTCTCTTGGCTGGCCGCCGCGCACAGAAGGTTCTGAGCCCCAGGCACCGCTATAAGAAACACCAGGCAAAGTGCGCACAGAAGCCATACAGTCTTCTACAAGGCCCACATTTGCAGTAGTCTTCATTTCTTCTTTTGTGATTACGGTAGAAACACCAGTTTTTTCTTCTGTACTCTCTGGAGCGGCACGGTTTACAACAAGTTCCTTTCCTTCGATTACGCTGGCAATAGACATTCCAACTTCTACAACATCTTCTGTTCCGTTGAATTTTACAGAAGCCGGTGAATAGCCTGGAAGCGTTGCAGTAATTGTTCCAGAAGTAACAGAATCTGGAAGTTCCAGAACGGCATTTCCTTCTTCATCTGCAAAGGCTTCTACATTCTTAAATGTGATTTTTGCGCCTTCCAGCGGGAAATCAAGATCTTTATCTGTTACTAAAAGTTTTAGTTCACCCGCAAAAGCAATTGCAGGCAAAACCATCAATAAAAACATTAATTTTTTCATTTTTGAAATCCTCGTTATCTTTTAGACACCTGAGGATTCCAAAAGTGTTACTTATTTTTTAATTAATCAGATCAGTAATGATTAAATCAAACATTTGCTGATTATCGTAAATCTGATCAGAACTGCCAAAAGTAACCACTGCTCCGTCTTTTTCAAGCATCTCTAAAAGACGAATAAATTCTTTTACATCTTCTGTTTTGGCAGACTTTACCTGCTTTAATTTACGCAAATCTTGATTCTGTTCATAATCGTTACTAAGGTATGCGTTAATTTTATTAGACAAACGTTCTGTATTAGAAATCGGCTTTTGAAGTCTTGAACAAAGCACACTAATATATCCGTCAAGCTCTTCTTGTGTCAAACTTTCAGAAAGCTCTTTTACATAATCTGGTACTTTTGAATACACCTCATATGTGTTTTTTAATTCCGCATCTCTAAAAGTCCAAAGACTTATCACCTTATCATTAAGTAAACAGTGAGCCCCATACGCACCATATTTATATCTTAATTGAGGAATAAGATACTTATCGTCAAGCATTCTGGCAAATACACTGTATTTATCATCAAAATTATCACTTAACTGTGTTAGAGCAATTGACTTATAGCAGAAGTTTGCATTTCCCGGAATTACTACAGCAATATTTTTGGGTAGTTTTTCGTGTTTACCAACTACATTCTGCACAGAAAGTTCTTCCTGCCCCAAAGTTTTAGCAAAAGCTTTTCCGGCCTCTACAAACTGCTCAATCTGACTTTTATCTCCAATACAGACAAAAGTCAGATTCTGGCGGTTCATAACATATTTTAAGCCGGTTTTGATGATATCTGTAAGATTTTTAATTTCTGAATCTTCCATGAAAGCCACTTTTTCAAGGAAGTTCCAATAGTCAAAATTTTCTGCATAGAAACTTGCAGTATAAGATGGATTAGAAGCAACATAAGCTAACTCCGTACTAAGATTCTCACCAGGTTTTTCAAGTACAGCCTGTATACATTCCTGTTTTTTTGATTTATATAACCTGCCGGCAATGCTTCTTATAGTGTCGTAATCATCAAGCTTGGTATCTTTAAGCATTTCCATACCAAGTTTTACAGAAGAAGAAAGTTTTTCGTTTAAACAAATAATATTTGCGCGCGAATAAACATCGCATCCGCCAACATCGTATTTACCATTTAGACGGTAAAACTTTGTTTCGGTATAAGCACTGTAAGCAGAAAGCATCATTTTTAATTCAATAGAATTAAGACTATGTTTTTTTGTAGGAAGGCTTCCTAAAAGATCAAAGTACAGCATTACTGGATGCAGATATTCCGGCGGTAAAGTATTCAATTTAAACATTACAGATGCCATAACATATTCTGCACCAGGATTTTCTCCTGCTATAATTCTAAATCCATCAATATTTTTATCACTTAACTCTACTTCTACAGTTTCTTCTGGAATTTCTGCAGCACTTAAAGCTTTTACTTTATCAATCAGGTTGATTTTTTCGTTTTCTGACATCCACTGATTATAGGCTTTGTTTTCCTGAACAAGAGCAGTAATTTCTTCTTTAGACATAGAAGCCTTCATATCTGTAAAGAATTTTTCTTCTTCTGCAGCTTTCTTTTCTGCAAGCCCGGCAACAGGTTTAGTTATACAAATAACGCCCTGCTCTGGTTCCCCAAAGAATTTTCTTGCAGTTGCCTGAATTGTTTTAGGGGTAGACGTTTTTGCCATATTCATCATTTGATTTCTATAATCAATAAAATAAACCGGATTATCTGTTGCAGCCCAGTTTTTTACAAGCCCGGTCATTCTTTGTTCAAAATCAGAATTCTCTTCTTCCTGAATACTCTGAACTTTCATGTAATTTGCAAGAACCTTTATATATGTCCCATTTAATTTTTTATTGCAGAGTTTTTTCTTAGCATCATCTATAATAGATTTAATTTCATCTTTGTCGGCTTCGTTAATATTTTCTACAATAAAGTAAAAATATGGCTGGCGTGCAAACGGATTGTATCCGCAATAAAAGATTGAATTTGGGAACTTTTCCTTTAGGGCTGTTTTTAGCTCCGAAGATTCCTGCATAAGATACATTCCCATAATATAAAGATCATTAAAATTCTTTTGATTAGCGCCAGGAAGAGTAAATGCATAAGTAAAAATCGAAGCATTTTCTGTTTTTGTACTATTAGAAACAGGAAATTCAAAAACAACATCCTTTAGTCCAGAAAAAGGCTGATAATGCTTTTCTGAAAGGTCTGTTTCTGTTTTATTATAATCTAAAAGAAAAGAATCTAAATAATTTAAGAAACGGTCTATATCAAGTTTGCCATAAAGATAAATCACCATATTAGAAGGCTTATAATACCTTTCGTGGAATTCTTTTACGCTCTGCCAGTTTACATTAAGAATAGCTTCCGGGGTACCTCCACAATTGTAACTGTCAAAACTTCCTGGAAGAAGCGCCTTTATACTTTCGTAGTAATTAAAATTGCGTTTTTCTGCTAAAATACCCTTCATCTCATTATAAACAGCACCAGTAGCTTTAATTTGTGCATCTGGCGAATCTAAAACAAAACGAACAGCTTCTCGTCTGATGTCGAACTCCTGTTCCAGAATAACAGGATTAAAAACACCATCCATGTAATAATCAAGGCTTGCAAAAAGCTGATCTTCTGATAAAGACGCACACGGATAATAAGTGACCAGCTGATCTGTGACTGCATTCATGTAGGTATTGTATGTCTGCATTGACATCTGAAAGAACAGATTTGCACTCGGATATTTTTTAGAACCGCCTAGGCAAGCATGTTCAAAAATATGCGGAAGTCCTACATCATCATAGGCACGGGTCTGAAAAGCCAGTGTAAAACCGCGGTTTGCATCTTCGTTTTTTAGCCATACAACCTGAGCAGCAGATTTTTCGTGTTCATAATGAAGAACCGAAGTGTCGGCCGTATAACTGTACGTATTCAGCAGGTTAAAACCATGCGCCTCTTTTGCAAAAGAATAATATGCAAAAAAGGCGCAGACAGTTGTGAAAACAATTTTTGAAAGTTTCATGTGTCTTCTCCATTCTTTTTATATTTATAAGACACATAAAACCCGAAAAAATGTTACTATGTAACCGTCAATTCTCACGTATTTTCCAAAAATAAATCATTGCTCTAAACTTCTACGCAAGGTGGAAGAAATTATGAGATCAAATTACAGCCGTGAAGAACGTCAAAAAATTGTTGAGGAATACATTCAGTCAGGAAAATCACAGACAGTATTCGCTCCAGAATACGGCATTAAACCAAATACTTTGTCTGCATGGGTGACTAAATACAAATCTGCAGAAGCATGTCAGGCTGCAGATGTTCATTTCGTTGAATTAAAATCAACATTCATAAAGGAAAAACAGAACATGATAATCCGTAAGTCTGGAATAGAGATTGAAATTCCTGGAAATAGTAATACGGTAATTATCCGGGAAATCCTTGCAGCAATGGCTTCTTAATGAAAAACTTGCAGTTAAGAGAGCAAGAGAATCCACATCAAAAACAGAGTCACTCAAAAAACTTTATGAATCACAGCCATTCCTTTTTGACGCTGAGGAAATGGGTCTTAAACTAGAAAACCTGTGTCCAGAAATTTCAGATGAAGACATAGCGCAGGTCCTTAATGATGATGATCTTTTTGACAGAAAATCAGAAAGGAAAAATCCCGGAAGAACCAGAAACAAATCCAAAAATCTTCCTCGCCAGAAGTATGTAATAGACCTTTCTGAAGAAGAAAAAATCTGCAGCAACTGCGGAACAAAAATGGTAAAGGTTCGTGAAATCGTCAGCGAAAGAATCGTTCATGTTCCTTCATCAGAATACATCGAGGAAGTTCACCGTTATGTTTACGAGTGTCAAAACTGCCTTGATGATAACGATAAGCCTGTAAGAAAAGCTGCAAAGAAAAAGCGGATTATTGAACATTCCCTTGCAACACCAGAACTGCTTGCACATATATTCATCAGCAAGTACATGAAACATACGCCTTTCTACTGCCTTGAAGATACCTACAACTGGCAGGGAATCTGTATCAGCCGCCAGAACATGTGCAAGTGGTCATTAAAAGTTCATGAAAGGCTCAAGCCTCTGGAAACTCTTCTTAATTCAGAACTGAAGAAGACTGGGAAAAACTTCTGCCATGGAATATTGAAATTACGCCTTATAAAATTCGTGGAGGATGGATTTAAATTGTGGTATAATTATGTAAACATAAATTCAATTTTCGGATACTTTTTATTTCATATAATTATACGAAGTAAATTGCAAAAAGGCTAAATATTTTTTTCCGAATATTCCTTTATCTTTTTCTTTACTTCAAGCATTGCATCGGCAACAGTTCCAGCAGAAAAGGGATTTTTCAGATTGGCTTCTTTTACAAGTCCCAGGAATGATTGTGTTCCGCCAAGCTTACAAAGATGAAGATAATCCTTCCATGCAGAAGCAAAATCTCTGTTCATTTTTCCAAAGAACTGATGAGCACAAATCTGAGCAAGTGTGTAATCAATATAATAGAAGGGATCACCGAAAATATGCAGCTGCTGATACCACCAGCCGCCACGTTCAAATAATTCGCAGCCCTGGTCATATTTTTTCCATGGCATGTACATTTTTTCAAGCTTGCGCCAGCATACCTTTCTTTCTGCCGCAGTCATTTCCGGATGCCCGTAAACTTCATGCTGAAAGTGGTCTACAAGAACTCCATAAGGTAGGAAAGTAACTGTACCCGTAAGATGATTGTAGAGGTATTTATCAGTATCCGGGCCAAAGAAATTTTTCATCCAGGGATATGTGAAGAATTCCATAGACATAGAATGAATCTCACAGGATTCGTAAGTCGGCCAGATACATTCTGGAAGAGTAATATTCTGTGAAGAGTAAACCTGGAATGCATGTCCAGCTTCATGAGTCAAAACTTCAATATCGCCCGCATTCCCTACAAAATTTGAAAAAATAAAAGGCGCTTTATAATCCGGGATATAAGTTGTGTAACCACCGCCTTCTTTGCCCTTCTTGCTAACAAGGTCGAGCAGTTCATTGTCTGCCATAAAGGTGAAGAAGTCTTTTGTTTCAGGACTAAGCTCTGAATACATTTTTCTTCCGTTTTCGATAATCCATTCAGGTGAACCTTTTGGATTTGGCATTCCTGAAGTAAATTTGAAACCTAAATCATAGCTGTAAAAATCATCATAGCCAAGCCGTTTTCTCTGCTCTTCAAAAATTTCATTTGCTATTGGAGTAACAGATTCCAGAATCTGCCTGCGATAATTTGCAACATCATCAGAATTATAATCACTGCGGTGCAGGCGAACATAACCTAACTCAACAAAGTTTTTAAAAGCCAGCTTCTTTGCAATCCTGGTACGTGTCTTAACAAGACCGTCGTAAATCTCATCGATTTCTGCTTCGTGTGATTCATAGAAGGCTGCAATTGCGGTGGCAGCCTTTTTACGAATCTGTCGGTCCGAATTTTCAAGATAAAGAGAAAGCTCTGGAAGCGTGCATTTTTTACCGTCAAAATCAATCTGCGCTGTGGCTCGGATTTTATTGTATCTTGATGCAAGCTTATTTTCTTCCTGCAAATCTTCGATTACATTTTCGTTAAAGCTTTTTATGCTGTCTTGCAGGAGTGTGAAAAACTGCTCCGGGTATTTTTTCTTCAGCTGGTCCAGATAAGGGGAGTCAAGAATTGTTTTTGCAAGACAAACAGTTTCGTTTGTATACAAGGGCCCATACTCGTCCCAGTAATCATTTTCGGCATTGTAAAATTCATCATTATTATTGATAGAATGCCGGATGCAGGAAAGCTCACTTTGTGTATCAATATGGTTACGTAAAACATTTATTTCATCTATAAGATTAATCTGCTCCCCGGCATTTTTTGCATTTTTAAATGCATCGATTTTTGAACGGATTTCATTTTTAAAACTTTCAAAATCCGGCCGCTTGTAAATCATTTCAGAAAATTTCATAAAGTCCCCTTTTTTGCTGTATTTTATAATGGGGATACGTGTTGGTCAATTTGTAAGCGTAAATTGTGTCCGAAAATTTAAGGAAAGTCCCAATTGACGCGCCTGTGTTTTATGTAAACAAAAGATTCAATTGTAATGGACGGAAGTTTTGGAATGAAGTATTGGAAGTTCTTACACAATAGAAGTTTGCCCGCATTTTTTACAAAAATCCTAACAAACTTCTATTGTGTGAGGGATAAATCCCCTCGACCCCTTGTCTATTCCGTTACGAAAAGCGCGGGCAAATGAAATCTTCCCCAAAAGGAAGTATTTCACCGCTTTTCTCTCCACTTCATAGCCACCAAAAGGCTCTGCCCTTTGGAAACCTGAGAAAGGCAACGTTGCCATTTCAAAATGACTGGGAAAAACTTCTCCCCTGGAATATTGAAATTACTCCATATAAGATTCGTGGAGAATGGATTTAAATTGTGGTATAATTATGTAAACGTAAATTCAATTTGCGGATACTTTTTTTCTATATGAAGCATGATTTTGGTCTGAGGGCTTTTTTGGCGGATTACGGTTGAAGCGGAATTTAATAAGGTTGCAAGATTGGTAAAATCACCATTTTCAAGAGAGCCTATTGGACAGAGCATGCCGTTAGTAATTTCGTTTCCGGTTTGAATCATATATGGGGTGCAGCCTGCGTTCTGAAATGCGGTAAGAACTTCTTCTATGTAATCAGAAACTTTTTGACAGAGTGAAATTATATTATTCTCATCTGCCGTTCCCCATGATGAGGGAATTTCTTGATGAGCGGGGTCTGCCCAGGTGTCTGAATAGTGAAGGTCGAGCAAAAAGTTGAAATCTGCTTTTTTTATGCGTTTTGCAAGTGCGATTTTTGCTTCAAGGTCATCATTGGTTGTCCAAAGCCGCAGTCGAATCCAGTTTACACCGGCTTCTTTAGATTCCAGTTCAGGAAGATAAGAAATGTCTGCTCCACGAAATTCCAGAGAAAACTTTTGAGCGGGAGAGGTATTTGCACAGGAAATGGAGAAAAGTAGAACTAAACAACAAATAAAGGTGGAAAATTGCTTCATGGTGGTATTATATCCTTTGACTTTTATAAGTAAAGAAATGAAAACGTTGTTATAAATATTTTTTGTTGTTAGAATGTAATGAAGTTTTTTTAAGAGGCATTTGAGAATGGCTATTGTTGTAAAAGGTGAAAATCTTACTATTGAAGATGTTTGTAAAGTTGCTTATGAAGGAGAAAAGGTTGATTTTCCAGAAGATAAAGAATTTTGGGAAAGAATCGAAAAATCACGAAAATTTTTGATTGACTATATAAATACTGGGGTTCCAACTTATGGTGTTACAACTGACTTTGGCGATTCATGTCATAATCAGATTAGTGTAGATAAGGCTGGTGAACTTCAGCGCACAATTGCCACATATCACGGAATTGGGCTTGGACCGAAATTTGACCACGAAACAGGACGAGCGGTTGTTCTTGCGCGCTTGAACGGTAACGTAAAGGGTGGCCACAGTGCAATCCGGCCGGAACTTGCAAAAATGATGCAGACACTTTTGAACAAAGACATCATTCCGGTAATTCCGCAGCTTGGTTCAGTTGGTGCAAGCGGTGATCTAACACCACTTAGTTATCTTGCAGCTGTAATCATGGGACAGCGCGATGTTTATTACAAAGGAAAAATTGTTCCAGCAATGGAAGCTTTTAAAGCAGAAGGAATTGAACCTCTTCCGATAGAAGCAAAAGAAGGCCTTGCAATTATGAACGGAACCAGCGTTATGACAGCAGTTGCCTCACTCGCATGGAAAAAGGCTGAACGACTTGCTAATATTTCTGACTTTCTTACAGCGGTAACTTCTGAAATCACACGCGGAAAGGACACACCTTTTATTACAAAGGTAAGTCAACTTAAAAACCACCGCGGACAGATGGAATCGGCAGTATATGTTCATAACATCATTGTAAATTCAAAGCGCGTTTACAAGTACGAAGAATTCCTTCAGACTCAGATTGAAAAAATGGACGGCCGCGGATTTGTGGCTCAGACAAATAAAATTCAGGACAGATATTCCATCCGCTGTGCACCGCAGATTAACGGCGTTTATCGCGACACTTTGAACATGGCGCGAGCATGGATTACGGAAGAGTTGAACAGTTCAAACGACAATCCTCTTGTAGATATCGACACACAGCAGCTATATAACACTGGTAACTTCTACGGCGGACACATTTGTGCGGCTTGCGACTACCTGCGTACAGCGCTCGCAAATATTGCTGATCTTAGCGACAAGCAGGCAGAAATCATAATTGACGGAAAGTTCAATGGGCTTACAGAAAACCTTATTCCGTATACACCGGCTGATCACCCGCGTGCAGGGCTTCGTCTTGGCTTTAAGGCGGCTCAGATTACAATCAGCGCAATCCGTGGTGAAGTTGCAACTTACTGTTTCCCTGTTTCATTAACTTCTGCTCCAACTGAAGCTCTGAATCAGGATAAGGTTAGTATGGGTACAATTAGTGCGCGCAAACTTGCAGAGCAGATTGATCTTGTATTCCTTCAGTTTGCAACTCATCTTCTTGCTGCAATGCAGGCTGTTGATCTTGCTGGAATTGAAGATTTTGCGCCGTTTACAAAGAAAGTTCACGCAGAAGTTCGCAAAATGAGCGCATTTGTAGAAGATGACCGCGCATTAGACAAAGAAGCTACAGCCGTTGCAGAATGGCTTAAAAAGACAGAGATCTTTGCGTAATTCATGACAGAGAAAACTGCCGGACTTTTAAAAAATCTTGCTCAAAAATATGAAGTTTCATCTTTTACTGAAAGTGACCCAAGCCGATTTTTGAGCTGGTACTCAGATGTAAAAGATGTTGAGATTGCTTCTTTTGTGGCGGCAATGCTCAGCTTTGGAAGCAGAAAACAGTTTATTCCAAAAATTGAAATGCTTTTGCGTCAGGCAGACTTTTCGGGTGGCATTTACACATGGATAAAAACTGGGAAATTTGAATCTTTCTGTGCAGAAAATGATGACGGAGAAAAGTTTTATCGTTTTTATTCCTGGAAAGATATGTACGTTTTTTTTTCAGCAATAAAACAGCTTTTGGAAGAGTATGATTCTTTTGGTTTATATGTAAGGTCATTTTCTGAAAAACTGGACGGAAAATTAAATTCCTGTCAAAAGTCAGTTCTTGCAATTTCTAATGCGTTTGAAAACTGCTCAATTGTTCCTAAAGGGAAAAATTCTGCAAATAAACGGGTTCAAACAAATGAGGTATTATACTGTAATACCGAGAAAAATCATTGATATTCACGATGATATTATGCAAAGAAATAGTTTCTTTATAATTGCTGACTTTCCAGAATTACAATTGCAAAACTGTAGAATTGATATAATAATCGCTTTTGGTATTGATGGTAAGCGTCAAACCAACCGCACATTCTAAAACACTTCCACCTTCTGTAAACTAACACAGAGGTGGAAAAATGGCATATTACTCAAGACAACAGAAATACATTTTTATCAAGCGGTATAAAGATTCCAAAATGTCAGCCAGCGCGTTCTGCAGGGAGAACGGACTTAATGTTAATACATTCAAATACTGGATTTATTCCGAAGACTGGAAATACAGCGATGAGCTGATGTCCGGCTTTGTTGAGCTTGGAGAAACGGAAATCAAAACAGACCTGGACAAATCGGTAACGATAAAGAAAGCCGGAATCGAAATAAAAGTCCCTGCAGAAATTGCGGAGCGGAATCTTGTGAAAATCCTTGATGCGGTGGCAATGATATGAAAATCGATTTCTCTAACACCCGCATTTTCATCCGACCTGGTGCAACAAACATGCATAAGTCTTTCGAAGGACTTACAGAAGTCATAAAAAACACAATGAAGCTGAACCAGTATGACAAGGACTGCGTTTTCCTGTTTTGCAATTCTACAAGAAACATAATAAAGGCAATCTGGTGGAGCGGAAACGGCTTCTGGATTGCTGCCAAACGGCTAGAAAGGGAACGCTGGCCGTGGCCGCAAACACAAGAGGAAGCCATGGAAATCAAGAATGAAGATCTTGAGCTGCTTTTGAAAGGAATCAATGTCTGGAAAAGACACAGCGAGCTTCATTACGAGATTTAAACTAGTTTTTTAAATGGTTTTCACACAAATTCAAGTATGATAAAATTTTGAGAAATGAGTGAAAACCAGAATCTGACAATAGAAGAAGTACTCCGACAGCTTGAAGAAGCAAAGAAACGCATTGCTCATTTAGAGGAAAAAGTAGAGTCAAAGGAACTGGAAATTCACAAACAGTCAGAAGAACTTCACTGGCAGTCTGAAGAAATAATAAAGCAGAAAAATGAAATCAAGAACTTGAAGGAACAGCTTTCTTCCCTGCTTAGGAATAAGTTCGCAAAACGCGCAGAAGAATATGTACCGGAAGTAAAGGTCGAAGAATTCAACAGGGAATCCGTAACGGTTCCTCCATCAGCAGAGAATCCGAAAGAAAAACCTATATTCAAAGAGCATGACAAATCAAAGCGCGTATATCTTGAGGAAGAATCTGCAAGGCCAAAGACCTGCGGCAGAACTATTTTTGGTCTGGAGATTCCGCGAAAGGAAGAGAGAATAAAGCTCCCGGAAAATGAAATGTACTGTAAATGCGGAGCTCGTTTAAGGGTTATCGGAGAAGAGGTAACAGAAAAACTTGTAATGCCAAAAAGCAAAATCTATGTCCGGCGTATCGTAAGGGAAAAATGTCAGTGTCCGAAATGCGAAGGGATTACTTATTCTGATAAATCTGTTGTAAAGACAGCGCCTGTTGAAAAGACAATATTCCCGAAAGCTATGATTACTCCAAGTGTTGTGGCCAATATTATATGCAACAAATATGACATGCACATTCCGTATTACCGCCAGGAATACGCCTTTAAGTACCGGCACCTTTATATTTCACGCGAGAATATGACCAACTGGCAGGAAACAGCAGCCGCAGCTCTTGAACCTCTTCGCGAATTATTTCATGAGGAACTGCTAAGCGGAAATGTAATTCATGCAGATGAGACACCAGTAAAGGTCATCAACCAGAAAACGGATGAAATAAAATCTGAGTTAGGACTCCAGAAAGGCGACAAGCTGAAAGACCGTGAGAAATGCTATATCTGGGTACTCATGGGCGGAAAAGAAAATCATCCAGTACTGGAATACAATTTCAGATGGACGAGGTGCAAGAATAATGTACTTCCTCTGATTGAAGGATTTTCAGGGTACATGATGACTGACGGGCTCAGCTCATACCATACTACTGCTGAAGAATATAATGAGACTCATGAAAACAAAATCATTTCCTGTGCCTGCAACGCCCACAACAGACGAAAGTATTTTGATGCATGGAAAAACGGAAATGATCTGGATGCAGAGCCTGCACTTGAATATTATCACAATATTTATGAAATCGAGAAAGAACTGAGGTGGAAGTATGACCATAAGAAACTTACCGCCGAAGAGTTCGTTAAAAAACGCAGGGAACGAGTTATCCCGATATTCGAAAAATTTAAGGACTGGGTTACTGAAATCAAGCCGAAAGTAAGGCCCGGCTCAAAACTTGGAAAAGCTGTTATTTATTCTCTCAATCAGTGGGACAGACTCCAAAAGTATCTGGACTGTGCTGAGCTTACCCCGGATAATAATGAATGTGAGGCTATTGGAATCCGGCCTTTTACTGTCGGCAGAAATAACTGGAAGTTCAATTACAGCGGCGAAGGAGCTAAAAGCGCCTGCTTTATGTTCTCTCTTGTTCAGACTGCAAAAGCCAATGGGCTGGAACCAGAAGAATATATACGTAATCTTTTTGAACAGGCCCCATACTGTGAGACTAAGGAAGACTGGAAAAAACTGCTTCCGTGGAATATTGAACTGAAACCTTTTGATGACCGAGGTGAATGGGTGTAGCTCAGACCTTGCTACTCTCGAATGTGCTCTTGTCCAATACACAGAACTTGCAGTAGAACGCCTCCGCCAGCTGGATTGTGAATGCCAGGCCGTACAAGTCACAATCTCCACCTGAAACTATTATTCAGATGACATAAACAGCCAGTACTCAAACGGAGTTATAGTCCAGCTTCCACGCCTCACATCCTACTAAATTGTATAAATAGGTTAATTATCTTCTTTTTCATACCTTATTCTCTATTGTACTTTTTTACTGGATAGATTTCATATAATTGATAATCACTTATACCGGGATTATATTCTATAAATGGATTCCTCTTTATTAATTCATAATGAGCAATTTTAATATCTGGCTCTCCAAAATTATCATCTAGGGAAAAGAAAGAAAAAGTTATTTATAAAAGGACATGGATTTTAATTCTTCCAATGAATAAGCATCATTAGCTTTTATGTAATCTCTTAAAATAGGTTCGCCCCAATCTTCAATCCAAGTATATTTATACCGAATACAATCATTTCCAATTTCTTTTATACCATACTTTTTGTAAATAAAAGAATCTGTAACTGGGATTTTTTGAAAATTCCAGTTTTTTGTTTGTATCAAGTATTTTTTTTCAATATTTATGCTTCCTATGCAATATTCATTTTTTGATGTGTATTCATAGGTTTGAATAATATTTTTTATATCTTCAGAATCTTTTTCTAATTCTTGGATAGAAAGAGGAATTATAAAAAGGTTGTTTTTATTCAAATTCCATTCAAAATTGAATATATAATAAAATACGATGTTATTCTTTTTAGAGAAGATTTTATTTTTAACATATCCAGTTCCATCTTTACAAAAAAACAGATCCCCTTTAACATCAGCATTTTCATATTGATTTTTATAAGGTTTTGTAATATCAGAAAAATATGATGAAGTATAAACTGATTGCCAAGTTCCACATAATAATAATTCTTCATCGGTTAATTCTTTATTGATGATTTTTTCTCCAGGAACATATGTAAAATATGCTTCTGCCTTAGTGGTCCATAGTTTTGTATCTGATAAGGCTATCCAATTCCATTTAACACAATTTTCTAAATCTTCTGTACTTAGCTTTATTTTATTTTCACTACATGAAATAGAAAATACAGAAAATAATATTAGTAAGATTATTTTTTTCATCGAATGTTATTGTTTATAAAACTCCATGTTTATCAATTCTGACAAAGTATATTCAGGATGCTCCTCTACATATTTTTTTAATACTTCAAAATCCCAGTCTTCTTCTATTAAGTTACTCTTAAATCGTAAGACATCACATCCAAGCCCATTTAAATTATATTTACTAGAAAGGAAAGTTTTAGAAATATCTATTTCATTAAAATTGAAAGGTTTTGTTTGTATATATGCAATTGGAAAATTTTCTATTTCTCCAATTTTTGTAAAACTTGTTGTAGAAAAATAAGAAATATTTGATATATCTGATTTTTCAATAGATGAATATTCTACAACATATTTCGGAAGAATTAGAATTTCTGATTTTTCAATTTTCCAAAGATAATATAAGAAAAAATATGAAACATTATTTTCTGATTGAATCTCTCCTCCTAGTGCCCCTATATGATTTTTCCCAAAAGAAATACCCTGATTACAAATAGAAGAAAAATATTGTTTCTCTATACTTTTAGGATTTTTATAAATTGAATTAATATTTGCACAATTTAAATATATTGAATCCCAACATCCTAAAACATCGATATCTTTGTCTGAATCTTTAATATTATTAGTCATATTGCATAAAGAGTGATCAAATGTATTAAACCAATCTAATGAATAAGTAAAATATGCATATGCTTTGGGAGTCCACGTTGAATAATCTGAAGATATTAAAATATGATACTTACATGCTTCTTCTAATGCATTTTTATCACACTCATACGTAGTTGCATTACAAGAAATAAATAATAATGGAAAAAATATAAATGAGAAAATATATCTAATTTTTAACAACATAATAATCAACCTTATCGTTTAAAAATAACCCCCTTGAAAATGCCCAGCCAGGCGGTACAATTCCAGTACTATTACCGGCCTGAAGAAAAACAGGATAATCTCTTAATACTTCAGGTTCTTTTCTCCCCTGATGTCCTGTATATCCGTTGGAACCTAAGAAACATGTTTGATCATCTCCAACAGCATCGTAATTATATTTAGTATCTTGGGTTATTACTATTGAAACATGTGCCGTATAATGCTTTGTTCCAGAGGTTGTTACATAATCAAAATCTGGGCTTGCAGCTAATACAAGATATCCTTGGTTCGCAAATTCATTTGCCTTATTTCCTGCTAATTCAGCATCTTTAACTTTTTGTGACGCATTACGATTTTTATCAAAATGCCCTTGTGGATTGATACACTCTAGATTCTCATTCGTTTGCCAATCTTTATACATCTGCATAGCAGATTTTACTCCATTTGGTAAGATTTTTTTTGCAATATTTTCATCTAATGTTCCAGTTAATTTATTTAAGAAAAGGTTACAATTTGTTGTATTGCCAACTTTTTCAAACTCTTTCATAATATCAGGTGTAAAATTAATTTGAAAATTTTTAGGTCGCTTATAATATAAATTATCTCCAGAAGATATTTTTGTTGGTTTAATATTATCGTTAACATTAATATTTTCAATCTTTACAGAAGTGGTTTGATTTACTTTTTTTCTATTCCTCAATTCCGTCCATATTAATGCAACTTTTGCCAAATTGTTTTTTATCTTTGGACCATATTCTTCTTTTAATGCTTTAATAAATGTACTTTCTTCATTTTTTTGATTATTATCATTTGAAAGAAGACCAGCTGCCAATTGAATCATATTGTACTGATCATCTGTAATTTTTCCTGCAGTAAGTGCATCTTCTATTATTTTATGAGGAATTTTACCTGGATTTACAATCCATTTTCCTTCTGGAACACTCCATACATAACCGGCTGGCTTCATTAATTTTGTAAAAACATTATCTGTTTCAGAAGTATTATCAATACCTAACCAATCTCCTAAAGTTCCCTGTAAGCCATTTGAACCAGAATGTATAGTTTTATTATCTTTGTCAACGATTTGTGAAATATTTCCATCATCAATCAAATCACCATATTCATTTACCTTCCAATAGTTTCCTGTAGAATCAAAAGCAAAGTCTGCAAAATCTTTAAGTTCGGTTTCTCCGAAAATCTTTTTAATATAATGGAGAATTCCATATTCTGGGAACTTTTGGTATATTCCTTCTCCATAAGTATTTGCAAAAGATTCAATGATCTTTGTATCTTCCAATACAATTTCTCTTGTTTCACCTTCTATAGAGTCTGTCGTAGCATTTCTCTTAAACTCATGTGCAAGAGTAATTGCTACCTGAATCTGATTTTCGGGTGTATCTTGCATTAAGTTTTCAGTTACAAAATGGGAATATCTATCATCGGTACGATAAGTTAATCCATTCTGATTTTCAGGCATTTTTGAGAATCTAATTTGTCTGTCTCCAGCATGATATTCTTTTATTGCATTTTTTATTCTTTCATCTCCATGCTGTTCCAGGTTTTCAAGAGCTTTTTCTATTAATTCAGGATTTGAGTTTTCATTCTCGACAATTAAAATATTACCTTTTGGGTAACTGTTTTTTGTAAACAAATCATTGTTTTCAACCATTTCCTTGCACATATAAAGAAATTGTGTAAGGTGTTCCAGAGGCATAATTTTCAGGTCGTTTGCATAATCAGCATCGTTTCTAAGAATTCCTGTTACTTCAGTCATCTCTTGATACAACGCTCTTTCTTCATCGCTTAATGCATCCCGATTATCACAGCAGTAACTGTCATAATAAGTTGCAAAGTTTTCTATAGAGTCATTAATTAAAGTGATTGCTCTGTCTCGTGTTATTGTTGTTGTTTCTTCGCTCATTTACTAGCCTCTTATCTTTTTCTTCATTGCTTCAATTATGTCAGAGCGAAATTGTTCTGCAGTTTTCCAAAGATGCTTTTTGATATATTCTTCTTTTTTAAGATAGTAATTCATGTTACCAAACTTCATTTCATCTCTGGTAAGTTGTGCCTTATCGTGTTCGTAATTTGCATTCATTATCTGCATTTTTTCTTCATCAGTCATTTAGTACCACCTTTCGATGTCAAAGAATTTGTCAGAGCCATATCGGTTAGACCATTCTTCAAGTTCAATTATCAGTTCTAATTGCTTTTCTTCACTGAGCATGTTTATTTTACTCCAGACTTTAGATTCAAAGTCGTCAGCTATATCGGCCAATAATCTTTTGTATTCAGATATTGTTGTCTGGCAGTATTTTCCAGGTGCATATTCAATATACTTTACTTCTTCACCGTTTCTTAAATGTCTGGATTCATTAAGTGTTGCTTCAAGTTCAAGTTCATCTACAGATTCGTTATCGCGGCCTTCAGAATACTGCTGTACGTGTGTTAGTTCATGTTCAAGAATTGCTTTTGTTTCGGTGGAACCGGGATTATATTTGCTTTTTTTGATATGGATTTGATTGGCTAATGCATATGCTAGTAAAAAGGAACTGTTGCGGAAACTATCATCAGGATCAAGGTAAATATACGGATCATTCAGTTTTGTATCATGTTCCAGCTCAAAGTCATTTCTTGTCTGTTCATCTAATCTGATTTTCTGAACAGGAACAGAAGAAGACTTCTTCTTTCTTTTTATGTCTTTGACTTTGTTAACGTATTCAAAGACTTTAATCGTTGATTTTTTATAATTCATTGTATATTATCCTTTTTAAATCCTACAAATTTTATAAAAATATGATATAATTTAATTATAACATATTTTAGTATTTAAACTACTGATAAACACTTAATTTATGATATTTATTATACTTTTATGACAAAAGATGAATTAAAAAGAAGAATTTCTTCAAATATTAAAACTTATAGAAAATCAAAAGGATACACTCAGGCAGATTTATCTGAAAAAACAGGAATTGGTTTTCAAACAATTGCCAGTGTAGAAAGCTGTAGAGTCTGGACCAGTGATGAAAACCTTTGCAAAATAGCAGATGTATTAGGCATTGATATTTATAAA
>JAILHD010000111.1 GCA_024696155.1 Treponema sp.
ATGCCGTCTTATTGAGCCTGGAGTCTGTCCCACAAGCCGACGTTTTGAAGTTCTGTGTGAATGTAAAAAACTCGGAATCCCTACGGTCGTATGGTTCAGCCCGCTTTTGCCCTTTATCAATGACACAAAAGAAAACGTGGATAGAATTCTTGATTACTGTATTCGCGCGGGCGTTAAGGCAATCTTGTGTTTTGGAATAGGACTTACATTGCGCGAAGGAAACCGGGAATATTTTTACGCTGCACTGGACAGGCTTGCTTCACAGCACAGACAGTTTGCAAATATGAAAGAACGATACATCAGAACTTACGGCAACAGCTACATGGTAGCAAGCCCACATGAACGCGAACTCATGCAGCACCTTTCTGCTCTTTGCCGTAAAAACAACATAATGCTTGGCGGGGAATCTGTCTTCAAATGGATTGAAGATTTTCCTGAAGATTCACTTCAACCGGGATTGTTTTAGTGACTGGCTTTCGGAAGGGCAGGTTTCATCTATAATATTCTAATCAAAATCATATAAATTATTGTGGCACCAAAAATACTTACAAGGGAATTTTTCTTCCAGAGGTAGGTTACAATTGTGAATGAGATTGCAGAAAATTGCGGAAGCCATCCTGAAATGGCTGCAAAACGGACATCGCGCAGGCTGTAAATCAAAAGGCCAATCATAACAAGAGGAGGAATATAACGCTCAAAAATGTGAATCATATTTCCCGGCTTGCGTCTTGAAAAAAGAGCAAATGGAAAGAGCCGTTCACAAAAAACGATGAGTCCGATTAATAAAGTAACAATTATAGCTTTAGAAAGCGGCATTTTGATCACCTTTTCTTTCCCTGACGAATTTTTGAATTTGATCAATAGTCAAAACTGCAAATAAAGCTGTGAGTGAAAAATCAACACCGGTCATATCAAAGCGAATCATTGCACCGGCAAGTCCTCCAATCAGACTTCCGCTAACCCAATAAGCCTGATCCAGGAGAGAAACTGTAAAATAATACTCTTCTGCCTTTACTCCAACCGGAACTTCTGTCGTAGTTAAAATAGAAAAAGTTTCATCGCTCAGGGCATATATCAGATAAGGCTTGGAACGCCTGCAACTATTAAATTGATTAATCAGCGGTAATCCGTAAACAATATGGCGGATATTTAAAAGCAGTTCTGTTGCAAGGATGACCAGCACAGGTGTTCCTGCGGCAAAGAGTTGAATCGCAAGAAACTGTCCGGCACCGGCAAATATCAAAATTCCCATTGCAGGTGAAAGCCACCAGGGATAACCTGCATTTACAGTAACAAGACCAAATGCAATTCCACAGGAAATATAGCCAAGAAAAACCGGAATCGTAGTTCTGACAGCAACTTTCAGACAGTGTATATTCATAATTATTATCGGATTATATCAATATTGTAGCATTATTCTACGATTTACTGAATAAGCCTACTAATTCACTTCGTTGCGTCCTATCCCCTCTGCGGGGAGTTCCCCGCAACGCCCCCGTTTTACGACCTTCGGAAAAGTTCTACACACTTTGCAGCATTGTATAAACGCAGTCGCCGGCGCGTTCGACTTTTCGAACAATGTCGATGTACTGGAGTTCTTCTTTTACATCGGCGCCAGATTCAAGACGTTTTCGGCTGGCTTTTTTAAGTTCTTTTTTAGTTACGTCAATTTGTTGTTCGATAGCTTCACCGGCAAGTTTTTCGTCTTCAGTAAAGCCGATTGTAAAATAAACGCAGACCTGTTCATAGAAAATGCGTACACTTTCCACATAATCTTCTATTTCCTTTGCCCGTTGAGATGAAGAATTAAACTTTTCGTTTGAAACATATTTCTTTACGGTGTGCATTAAAGAACAGGTTTCATCACTAAGATTTTCCAGAGTATCTGTGATGTGGAGCAAGTCGGAAAAATGAGCGCGATCATCGTGATTTGCATTTGGCAGGCGGGCACATTTTTGCAAGAAATCTGTAATTGCGCCGTTCATTTCATCAATATAATTTTCAAGATATTTTACGTGTTCGTTCTCATCTTCTGCATTCTGTGGATTCATAAAGCTGTTGCAGACTGAATCAAACATTTCCATAACCTTTGCACTCATCTTGCTGATTTCGCTTTGAATCTGATAAGAATACAAATCTGCACTGATTCTTGAATATGGCAAAATTGCAGGAAGATGATAATGTTCGTCTTTTTCGGTTTCTGTTTCTGGAATCACTTTTCTGGAAATTGCAGCAATCTGGTTTACAAATGGAACAAAAATTACTGTGGCACAAATGTTGAAAATTGTATGAAGCATTGCAATGTGAGTCGTAATGTTCAGAGCCGGATCAAGTGGAACAATAAAATCGATAAGTTTAAGGAAAGGCTTGAAAATCAAAAGTGCGACCAGCGTTCCTGTAACATTAAAGGCAACGTGAACAAAAGCTGTACGGCGGGCATTAACGCTGGCTCCAAAACTGGACATAACAGCATCAACTGTAGAACCAATGTTACTTCCCAAAACGATAGCCGCGCTCAGTTCCCAGCTTAAAGTTCCGTTACTTGCCATAGTTAAAACAATGGCGGTCATAGCAGAACTTGAATGAATGAGGGCAGTAATCAGAGCACCCAAAAGCACTCCAAGAAGGATACCGCCAATTCCCCAGCCATTTATAAGAGCAAAAATCCGGCTGGCACCAGGTCCAAGAGTAAGACTTTCCTTAAGCAGCCCAAGCCCCATGAACAAAAGTGCAAAGCCCATAAAACTTTCTGCAAAATTGTGAATCTTAAGTTTCCTAAAATGTTTTAGAATGTAACCAAAGCCAAAAAGCGGGATAGCCATTGCCGCAATAGAAAAACTGAATCCAAAAAGCGAAACAATCCATGCAGTAACCGTAGTACCAATGTTGGCTCCAAAAATTACGCCGATTGCTTGCTCCAATGTCAGAATCTCTGCGTTTACAAAGGAAACTACCATAACTGTTGTGGCTCCGGACGATTGAATTATGGCTGTAACACCAATTCCCGTAAGAACAGCATAAAATCTGTTGCCGGTGATTTTCCCCAAAAGTTTTTGAAGTCCGCTGCCGGCCCCTTTTTGAATACCGTTACTCAGCATGTTCATGCCAAAAAGCAAAAGACAAAGAGAGCCAATAAAACCAACAATCTGCGAAATTACATTCAAAATCATAGGTTTATGATGACTGATAAATGAAGATTTGAAAATTAAGTTTTTGTAAAATTTATGTAAAATTTATACTTCAAACACCACCGTAAAAGCGCTGCCTTTTCCTTCTTCGCTTGTCACCAGCACACTGGCATTTTGATATTTCGCAGCGTGCTTGACGATACTCAATCCCAATCCAGTTCCACCAAGCGAGCGCGAGCGGCTTTTGTCTATGCGGTAGAAGCGTTCAAAAATTCGTTCTCTTTCGGAATAGGGAATGCCAATTCCTGTGTCGCTGACTGATAGAATCACTTTGTCCTTAGCTCCAGCGGAATTCTGTATTTCCTGGATTTTTATGTTTACGCTGCCGTCGATTTTGTTGTATTTGATGGCGTTGTCCACAAGGTTGTAAATCATTTCGTAGATTACAGGTTCAACGCCGTTGATGAGACCGGAACCTCCTTCCAGATTAAGAGAAAGATTTTTAGTTTTTGCACTGGCAGAAAGAACTTCCATAACTTCGCGGCAAATTGAACGCAAACTTAAAGCTTCTTTTTCCATTGCGATGGATTTTTCGTCCAGTTTAGAAAGCTTGATGA
>JAILHD010000121.1 GCA_024696155.1 Treponema sp.
GCCAGTGCCGGCACATTTGCATTTGGTCAGAACTTCCGCGGGGTAAGCGACGTTGCGGCCTGGGGTGGAATTGCCTCTAAGGGCTGTACTTATGAGCCGCGCGAAGGTAACCACGGAGAGCGTTCCCTTGAAGTTGCAGGCGGAAACATGAACTCGATCGGACTTCAGAATCCCGGAATTCCAACATTTATAAAGGAACTTCTGCCGGGAATGATTGGGCTTGGTCCTGTCGTAATTGCAAACCTTGCCGGAAGTGACATTGAATCTTATGTAGAAGGCGCAAAACTTCTGGATAAAACTGACTGCGATATGATTGAGCTTAATATCTCCTGTCCTAACGTAAAGGCCGCCGGTCTTGCCTGGGGACTCAGTCCTGATACCGCATACTACTGTGTAAGTGCCGTGCGCGCCGTAACCAAAAAGCCGCTCATGGTAAAGCTTTCACCTAACGCGCCGGATAACCGCCCTATTGCCCTTGCCTGCATTAAGGCCGGTGCCGATGCCATCAGCTTGATAAACATGGTTCACGGAGTTGCAATCGACATTGAAAAAGGAAAGCCCTTCTTTAATAATGTTCACGCAGGATATTCAGGCCCTGGACTTAAGCCTCTTGCTTTACGTATTGTTTACGACGTTGTTGAAGAAATTAACAAGCTGCCGCCGGAACAACGCATTCCGGTTGTTGGAATCGGCGGTATTTCAACCTGGCAGGATGCAGTAGAATTTATCATGGCCGGTGCGAGTGCAATTGAAATCGGGCAGGCAAAGTTTACCAATCCGAATGTTGCAATTGATGTTGTAGAAGGCCTTCGTACCTTTATGAAAACTCACGGTTATCACAATCTTGAAGAAATGAGGGGAATTGCACAGGTAAAACATCCTACAGTTCTTGGACCAGGCGACGAGCGTGCAAAATATGCAGAACTTAAAAGCATGATTCTTGCCGACAAGCCTATTGTTTCCAATCTGAGCGGAAACAATGTAAAAGCTTCTGGAACAGAAGATGGTGCTTCTATGGGTAACAGCGGAAACGTTTGCGTGAACTAAATAAAGGCTCTGGTGTAAAACCTTGTTTTGCAAACTTGCGAAGCAAGGTTGTGGTGACGCATGGGGAACTTTTAGTTTTAAATAAAATTGAATGGCGTCTCCTGATATACGTAGTAGTTCAGCCAGTTGGAATAGAATAAGTGTGCTGTACTACGCCAGTAACTGGTAGGCATGCGGTTTACGTTGTTCAAAGGAAAGTAGTTCTTTGGAAGAGGAACATCCATTCCTTTTTCTATGTCGCGGTAATATTCGCTTGCAAGAGTGTCTGTGTCGTATTCCAGGTGACCAGTCATAAAGATTTCGCGGTTATCATTTGATTTTATGATGGAAACTCCAGCTTCTGCGCCTTCTGCTAAAATTGTAAGGTTTGGATTATTAAGAACGTCTTCCTTGCAAAGTGTTGTATGGCGCGACTGAGGAATTGGGAATGTGTCATCCAATCCGCGGAGAAGAGGTTCTGCTTCTGTGCAGCGGTGATTCATAAAAATGCCAGACAATTTGCGGTCAAGACCGTGCTTTTTAATTCCGTAAAGATGGTAAAGGCCTGCAAAACTTCCCCAGCAGACATAAAGGGTGGAGAAAACGTTTGTTTTTGCGTAATCCATGATTTTGCAAAGTTCTTTCCAGTAATCAACTTCTTCAAATTCCAGCTGTTCAACCGGGGCTCCTGTAATAATCATACCGTCGTACTTGTGTTTAAAAAGTTCTCTGGAAGGAATATAGAATTTATCAAGGTAAGACTCGTCAGTATTTTTGCTTTCGTGGTTTTCCATGCGCACAAGAGAGATTTCTACCTGCAAAGGTGAGTTTCCCAAAAGGCGAAGGAGCTGAGTTTCTGTTACCTCTTTAGTAGGCATCAGATTTACAATTGCAATTTTAAGCGGACGGATATCCTGATTAGCTGCACGTTTTTCTGTCATTACAAAGATATTTTCTTTTTCTAGTGTGCGGACTGCTGGTAAATCTGAATTAACTTTAATAGGCATATTTTAGCTCCTGATACTTTGAATTGGAATATATCACAAAATCGGAATTCTTGCTATAATATAGTTTATGGAAAAGGAATATCAGAACGACAGAAAGAGCGCTATCAAAAAACTTAAACTTCTTGCGTATAATGGCAAAGGCGACGTGGAATCTTTCCGAAAAAAAATGGATTCTGCCTTTTCTACGGTTTTTCTGCCGAACGGGGTTGAATGTTCTGAGTACAAATACGGAAACGTAAGTTGCGATGTGCTTTCTCCAGAAATCTATGCCTCCAACCGCGTTATGATTTATATTCACGGTGGTTCGTTCGTTGGCGGAAGTACAGCCACGTACAAAAGTTTTTGTTCATCGCTTGCCACAAAATGCTATTGTCGTGTGATTATTCCTAATTATCGTCTGGCGCCAGAGGCTCCTTATCCTGCTGCTAACGAAGATATTCAGTCGGTTTTTCGCGCCGTTTACACAGAAGAGCAGATTGCGTGCTCTTTGAATGCTGGAAAAGACGGAGAAGCTACACCGTCAGAAATTATTATTGCTGCAGACAGTTCTTCTGCTTCACTTGCGTGTTCGTTGATTTTTAATCTTAGAGAGCGCTATCGTGCAAATATCAAACACGTGATTTTATTTTCGCCATGGCTGGATGTTTCCAGTCGTTCACCGCTTTTGACTTCTAAAAAACTGAATGATGAGATTCTTACTCCGGAAGTTTTTAAGAAATCTGTGGCGCTTTATACAGACGAAGCTAATTCTGATGATACACACGTTTCGCCAATTTATGCTTCGGCTCAGGATTTACAGAATTTTCCATCGGTTATTATTCAGCTTGGTGAACGCGAAGCTCTTTTGGACAATGCAAAGGCTTTTGCCCGCCGTCTGGAAGATGCCGGAAACGAATGCATCCTTGATGTATGGCAAGATATGATGTTTATGTTCCAGATGGCAGATGAATACCTTCATGAATCGCACCTTGCCCTTGATAAAATTGGAAAGATTGTTACTGGCGGAAGTGAAGACGGAAAGACAAAACAGCAGTTTGAAAACAAGCCTAAACTTGAACGTGGTCTTAACAGCGAGGCTTAAGGATTTTTTATGAGTATGGAATTATTGTCTCCTGCGGGAAATGTTGAAAAATTAGCTTATGCTTATGCTTACGGTGCTGATGCTGCCTATATTGGTCTTAAAAAATTTTCTTTGCGCGTAAAAGCTGATAATTTTTATGAAGACGAGTACAAAAAGGTTGTAGAACTTAAAAACCGCTATCCTGGAAAGCGCCTTCACTGTGCGCTGAACATTTCGTTCCATGATGAAGAAATTGATAATCTTCGTGCAAATATAGATTACTTCCGCCAGTATCCGATAGATGCTTTTATTGTTCAGGATATTGGAATTGTTCCTTTGCTGCAAAAAGAGTTTCCAAATGCAGAACTCCATCTTTCTACTCAGGCAAGCTGCGTAAACAGCGAAGCTGTAAAAATGTATAAATCACTTGGCTTTAAGCGCGTAGTTTTAGGCCGGGAGATTTCTCTTGCTCAGATTAAACGCATTAAAGACGCCGTGCCAGATATGGAACTTGAAACTTTTGTTCACGGTGCAATGTGCATTGCCTATGCCGGCCGATGCCTTATGAGTGCCTTCTTGACGGGACGCAGCGCACAGAGCGGATTTTGCAGCCATACCTGCAGATGGAACTTCCGCGTGGGAGAACAGCCTGCAGATAATCACATCATTACTCCAGAAGAAGCAAAAGCAATTGCCCAAAGCGGTAATCTTGTAATAGAAGAAGAACAGCGTAAAGGTGAATACTTCCCGATTTTTGAAGGCGAAGATTTTACTGCAATTCTTTCCTCTAAAGATATCAATATGATTAATCACCTTGCAGATATGAAGGCAGCCGGTCTTGATTCCCTTAAGATTGAAGGCCGTATGAAGAGTACTTACTATGTTGCAATGGTTACCCGCGCTTACCGTAAGGCTTTGGATGCGCTGGAAGGTAAAATTACGGCAGAAGAGGCTGCTCCATATATTGCAGAACTCGAAAACGTAAGCCACCGCGAAAGTACAACTGGTTTTTACTATAAAAAAACTGATGCAGATAAAACAACAAGCGGTGCCAGCGACAGTAAATATCAGCTTGCGGCTCAGATGGGCTCAGAACTTACAGGCGATGCATTTGACGCAATTTACAACGAAGGTCAGAAACGCTTTAAGGAAAACGAGGTTCTGCTTGCTGGAATGCACCCTGACGCACGCGAAGCCCGCTTAAAGGATTATGAAATCCATCCTGACCGACGAATCATTCCTTTTGAAAAGAAAGACGGCTGGCATTTATATGAATGTACTGCAATGAATAAAATTAATGCTGGCGACGAAATTGAATTTGTTTCGCCAGAGTTTTGCTCTCTTGTGGCAAAAGGTGCAGACAGCAGTGGAAAGGCTTCAGACTGGGAACTTATTTCCAGCGAGACAGGCTTAAAACTCAACTGGGTTTGCGACAGTCATCCGTGCGTAATTTACACAAAATATGAACTGCCAGAAGCAACGTTACTGCGAACTCTTGATCCTGAATATGAAGAAGGAAAAATTCGGGATACGGGGCGGTAAGGCACTGGTAGTGGAGAAGGTTTTATGAAGAGACGAAGTTTATTTTATTCATTTCTGATTCTTTTCTGCTTTTTGAATGAAGCTTTTGTTTTTGCAAAACCTTTTTCGGTTTCTTTTTTTACCAATGAACGCCCAAAAATCAGTCTTTCTCAACGTTTTGAATACAATTTTATGCACGGCACTAAGTACGAAAATTCTGGGTTTTCTACGGTTGCTGCGCTTGATGCAGATGAACTGCTTGTGATTGGTGGTTTTAATGCCAACACCAAATCTACAGACATTGCTTTTCAGGCGTATTATGCACCATGTTTCTGGAATTTAGTCAGCGTTGGTGTAAGTGCAAAATATCACTATTACAAATATTCAGATAATTTTGCAGGGCTCAATGAAGAATTGTTCAGTGAGCATAATGTTCTCCCAGGCGCATTTATCCGTTTTAATCTGAATGATGTGTGGAATCTTTATTTTAATGCCGGCGGACTTTATAAGTTTACAGTTTTTCCTGATTACCCACACAATGCACATATGAACGATAATACTCTCTTTTTTAATACAGGTTGTATTTTTACTCCAACAGACAACTGGCGTTTTTTTATTGATTTTGGAAATTGTTCACTTTTTGATGATTGTCTGCTTGGTAACTTTAAGTTTGATCTGGGCTTTTCTTACCGTATCTGGCAGCGTTTATGGTTCGGTTCGGAACTGATTTTTGGCTGGACTGATGCTTCTGTTCCACAAGATAGTTTTAGTCATCTTGGAATCAGAACAAACTGGGGAGTAAAGTTTTAGCCGGTGAAGATTTTTTTTAAGCTTGTTTATCTGATTTTTTCTCTTTTGATAGCCGTAACTGCAGTTGTTTCCTGCAATCTTACAGTAGAAAATTTCTGGAGTGGTGATTCAAATGTAAACCGTCGCATTACGGGGCTTAAAAATCTTAGCGAAAGTGATGATATAGTTTCATCTTGGAAGACAAATATTTCTGGAAAGTACAAAGTTCTTGTCATAACTGATGTGCACCTTGGTGCAGATTTTTATGATTCATCCAACACAGAAGCTTTTTTTACATGGCTTGCAGCGTATTCTGACAAAGAGCAGATAAAATTTGCCCTAGGCCTTGGCGATTTTACAGATAATGCCCGTGAAAGCGAGTATAAGCGTTATAAAAATATTGTTTCTAGAATAGAAGAGACTCTGCCTGGAAGAAAGGTGTTAAACGTAATCGGAAATCACGATTTATTCCAGAGTGACGGCTACGAACTTTATGAACAGTATTGCTATCCACATACTTCTTTTTATAAGTTTGAAACGAAAAATCTTGTGTGGTATGGACTTGATACAGGTTCAGGCTTTTTAGGCTCCCGCCAGCTTGCATATTTAAGGCAGTCGCTTTCGCTGGAGCCAAAAACTCCTGTAATTTTTACGCATATTCCTTTTGCAGCAGACGGACTCGGCCCATGGCTTTTGCCTTACTGTCTGCGTGATACAACAGAACGCAATATTATGCTTGGACTATTTTCCAGAAGCAATATAAAAGGCTATTTTTGCGGACACTATCATCCTGGCGGAAGTGAGACTGTAGGTAATGTGACCCAATACGGCTTAGAATCTTTTGGTGAGTTTGGAAAGTGGTACATCCTTGATGTAGACGAAACTGTCAGTCCACCATCTATTTCTGTTCATCGGTATCCCAACTGACATCAACACTTCGTTTTTCTTTTTCTGGGATGCGCTGATAAATTAAGCAGTCGGCACGGTGAATTGTAACGCCTTTTGTTCTTGTAACGTAACCGCAGATTACATCAGGATAATATGGATTACAGCACTGTGCAAAATTGTAGATAACGTGTTTTTCACCCTGAACCAGAATATTGCGTCTGGTGCGGGTTGTTTTTTCAGGGTGTTCTTCGTTTTTAGAGTAGCGTTTTTTGCGCTGTTTTTTAGAACTTCGCTGTAAAAGGGCTGCAGCAGCAGAAGTGTCAATTCCAGAAGTTTCTGTAATGTTTGCTGCTGTGTTTGCATTCTGCAATGCAATCCGTTCGCTAAAAGTCGGGTCATTGGACATGAGCCATGAATGGATTTTCTGGTGAGCCTTTGAAGTTTTTACATTACTAAGCTGAGCTTCTGTTGGATGAGCCTGCGGGTTAGTAATGATTTCTATAATCTGAGTGTTCTGAAGCGGCTTTGTAATAGGAATGATTTTTCCGTCGGCCTTTGCCGCAACAATTTTTTCTCCAATTGCAGAGTGTACAGAATATGCAAAGTCGATTGCAGTTGCACCCGCCGGAAGTTTTTTTACGTCGCCCGCTGGTGTAAATACAAAAATCTCATCACCTAAAAGTTCGTTTTTTAGAGTTTCAAAGTCAGCATCATTTGTAAGAATGCTTTCCTTAAGACTCTGGAGTTTATTAAAAATTTCAAGTTTGTCTGCTTCTACAAGATCGTGATTGGTTCCCTTTTTATAAAGCCAGTGAGAAGCAATACCGTGTTCTGCCATGTTATGCATTTCGTAAGTACGAATCTGAATTTCCAGAGGCTTTCCTTCGCAGATTACGGTTGTGTGCAAAGACTGATAGCCGTTTGCCTTAGGAACGGCAATGTAATCCTTAAATCGGCCATCCATTGGCAGCCACAAGCTGTGAACAATTCCTACAAGCTGGTAACATTCTGCATTTGAATTACAAAGGATTCTCAGTGCCAGAAGGTCGTAAAGTTCGCTTGCACTTTTATTGCGCTTTCGCATTTTCTGATATATTGAATAGTAATGCTTTGCACGGCTTGTAATGGTAACCTGAATGCCAGCCTTTTCTGCCTTTTGCTGGATTTTTTTTACAGCGGCGTTCAAAAATTCTGCGCGTTCTTCTTTTGACTGTGCAACGATTGCTTCTATTTGGGCGTAGGCTTTAGGATTTGTATACTTAAGGCTCAAATCTTCAAACTCATTTTTACCATTCTGCATACCAAGTCTGTCTGCGAGTGGAGCCCAGATGTCTATAATTTCTTCTGCAAGAATGCGCTGGCGTTCTGGTTCCAGAGACTTAATGTTTCTTATTCGGTCAAGACGGTCTGCAATTTTAATAAGGATGATTCTTACATCATCTACCATTGCAAAAATCATCTTTCTGATGGCATCGGCCTGGCGCAGAGTTTTAGAATTAATCGGCAGGTACATTATTTTGTTTGTACCCAAAAGAATTTTTTCTGTCTGTCCGCCAAAAAGTTTTCCAACTTGTTCTGGTGTTACTCCAAAATCGCGGATTGTATGTAAAATACCAGAAATGATTGTGTCGGGATCAAGTTTTATATTTGCAAGGGTTTTGGCAAGTCGGAGAGGATGTAAATAATAAGGGCTTCCGCATGAGCGTTTTTTATCACCACATTTTTCACACAAAAAATTCCAGGCTTTTGTTATTCGCTCTTTATCTTCTTCATTAAAATAGTCGTTCTGAGTAAAAAATTCAGCAATCAGAGCCTGTTTATCATTTATGTCAGCTAAAAAAGTCTGTTCCGATTCCATAATTCCCACCAATTTAAAAATATCATAAGTATAGAAAGTGCGCAAGTTTAAGAAATCATAACAAAAGTTTCTTATATTATTGCGTACTATTTGGTATCATATATTTGTTATACTTGCAGTAAAAGGGACAATATAATGATAAAGAAAATTTTAGCGACTGGCCTGATTGGGATTTTTTCAGCAGGTGTATTTGCGCAGAATGCAGATAACCAGTCAGTGTTAAAACTTACAGTTGATGAATCTGTTCGGCTCGCGCTGGAAAATAATGTTTCTGTAAAAAAGAGCGAACTGGCTCTTAAACTTAAAAATCGCCTTAAAAAATCGGCATGGAGTTCTGTAAGTCCTACTGCAAGTCTTTCGGGCTCTTATTCCGATGATTTTGAAAAAGACAGCATCAGCTACGGTGCTTCTGGAAATATTTCTCTTAGTCTTTCGCCATCCCTTTATTCTAGTGTAAAAAAGGCAGTTCTTGCTTATGATGCTGGTGAACTTTCTTACGAAGCAACTTTACGAAGTGTAGAATTAAATGTACGAAAATCTTTTTATAATATTTTGTATCAGAAGGAAAATCTTGCCTCTCAGGAGCGTAGTTTAGAAACTGCACAGCAGACTTATGACGCAAACTATTCAAAGTACAATCGCGGTCAGCTTTCTGAACTTGATTTGTTGAATTCGCAGTATAATCTGGAAAGTAAAAAGCCTGTAATCACTTCTTTAAAAAATGCCTACAACAATGATTTAGCAAGTTTTAAGCAGACTTTGGGAATCGGGCTTTCGATTGCAATTCAGCTGGAAGGAAATCTTAACGACGCTGTAAGCAACATTGATGTTCCTGAATCTGTTCTTCACAGTAATCTTGATGAAATGCCTTCTATAAAAGCTGCACAGAATTCTGTTGATTCTGCAAAGGCGGGGCTTTTGGCAAGCAGATTTTCTGCCTACGGCCCTTCTGTAACTGCAGGATACACTTACGGAAAATCAAAAACTCAGGGGGCAGAGGATTTTACTACCACAAATCAGCTTAGCCTTGGCGTAAAAATTCCTCTGGACGGTTATCTTCCGTGGTCAACAGGCGCTTTGAGTGTTGCAAGTCAGAAAGAAAGCCTTCAGGAACTGGAACTGGATCTTGATGATCAGAAAACTTCTGCCGCAATTACTGTTCGTAACAGTTACAATACTATTTTGCAGGCACAGAGCCAGCTGGAAACCTTGAAAAAGAACGTTCAGCTTATGCAGCGCAGTTATGATATGAGCCGCATAGCTTACAATAACGGTTCAAAAGATCTGCTTACCTTGCAGACTGCCGAAGATAATCTTTTGAATGCAAAAACCGCACTTTCTCAGCAGGAGTTCACTCTGATTTCAAATATTCTTTCGCTTGAAAGTACACTTGGCGTTCCTTTTGGAACTTTTACAAAAATAGAAAATAATTCAGACAGTAATGGCGATATATAATTAAGAGGCACATAATTATGGAAGAAAACCAAAAATCTAAAAAGAAGACTTTTGTTATCATTGCAGGAGTTGTTGTTTTTACAATCCTTTCTATTGTTTTAATCAATGTTACAAAAAAATCTGGCGGGGCCGGACGTCCGGGTAAGGGCAAGGGAATGATTGCTGGCGGTGGAAACAATACCGTAACCTCTGTAACGACTGTTGTTGCCCAAAAGGTTATTCTTCATGATTATCTTATTACAAACGGTGATGTTGAAACACAGAGCAGCATTGAAGTTTTTCCTTCTATTGGTGGAAAAATCGTTCAGACTTTAGTTTCGCTTGGTTCTCAGGTAAAGGCTGGTGATGTAATTGCTTATGTTGACCCTTCTGAGCCGGGAAGTTATTACGCTAAATCTCCGGTTACGGCTCCAATCAGCGGAAGTATTATTTCTACACCTATGAAGTCTGGACAGACAGTTTCTACAAGTTCTGTTGTTACAAAAATCGGTGATATTGCAAATCTTCAGATTACGGCTTATGTTCCGGAGCGTTATATTGGTGATTTAAAACTTGGATTGAAGGCTGAAATCAGTTTTGAAGCCTATGCAGGAGCAGTCTTTAATGCGACTGTTGTACGAATCTCTCCAGTTGTTGATTCTGCAACCCGCACAAAAGAGATTGTTCTTCATTTTGATCAGAGTGATTCTCGTTTGAATGCCGGAATGTTTGCAAAAGTAAAACTCTACACTGTTGATTACCAGGACCAGATTGCAATCCAGCAGGATGCGCTTGTAAATAATAATGATGAGTACTTTCTCTATGTTACTACAGATGGAGAGAACGTTCAGAAACGTAAAGTAACCCTTGGTAAAAACGTTGGCGGCTATTATCAGATTCTTGATGGCGTAAAAGAGGGTGAAAAGGTTGTAGTAGAAGGTATGCTTACTTTGTCTGATGGCGGAAAGATTAAAGATATTTCAGAGGTAAAATAATGAGTTTAAGCAGAAAGACTATGGAGCATCCCGTTCTGGTGCTTATTACTTTTGCGCTTTTGGGATTGCTTGGAATTTTTACCTTTAGTAAGGTTGCTATTGCCCTTATGCCTGACGTAGACAACCCTTACGTTATGATTATGACAACTTATTCTAATGCAGGCCCTGAATCTGTTGAGCAGACAGTTACCAAGGTTATAGAAAATGCGGTTGTCAGTGTAAACGGCGTTAAAAAAATCAGTTCAACTTCGTCAGAATCTTCTTCTATGGTTCAGATGGAGTTCAATTACGGGACTGATATGGAAGCTGCCGTAAACAATATTCGCGATAAACTGAGTAGAATCACAAATGCTCTGCCGGATAATGCAGGTACACCAAGCATCATGCGTTTTTCAAGCGATTCCATGCCGATTATGCGTATTCTTGTACGCGGTAACCGCTCGGTAGATGATATTAAACAGATTGCAGAAGACAATATTACAGATATTCTTGAACAGGCTGATGGCGTTGCAGAGGCTGCAGTTCGCGGTGGTCGTGCTAAACAGGTAAATGTTGAACTTGATCAGAACCGCCTTGCAGCTTATGGTTTTACAATTCCAACTGTTGTAAGTGCGCTTGCCAAGCAGAATCTGGAACTTGGCGGCGGTAAGGTTCAGGAAGGTCATAAAAACTATGTAGTTCGAACTACAGGACAGTTTTCTTCTGTGGAAGAAATAAACGATACTGTAATTTCTACTATAAACGGCTATTCGGTAAAGCTCCGTGATATTGGAAC
>JAILHD010000005.1 GCA_024696155.1 Treponema sp.
TTTGGCTGAACATAGTCTGTGAACTCAACAATCTTAAGATTTACACCTTTTGCTGCCAAAGTCTTTTTAGCAATTTCAAGGATTTCGCAGTGTGGAGTTGGTGTTGCAGCAATTGAAATTGTCTTTCCTTTGATTGAATCATAATCAACAGATGCATCATAACCGTCTGTAGGATTATCAACTACAGAAATTACTGCACCGGCATAAGTCTTTGAAATGAAGTCTTTTACTTCTTTACTCTGAACGGCAGCAATCAAAGCCTTAGTTTCAGGTTTATTTTCATTTCCTGCTTTTACAGTGATGATGTTTACGTAAGCTGAAGATGAACCTTCTACAAGAAGAGCATCTTTTGAAGGATTAAGTTTTGCTCCAAGAGCATAGTTTGCATTAATGATTGCAAAATCAACATCACGGCGAACGCCTGGAAGCTGAGCAGCTTCTACTTCCTGGAACTTGATGTTATAAGGGTTTTCCTTAATATCAAGTGGAGTTGCTGTAATTCCAGCTCCATCTTTAAGTGTGATGTAACCTTTGTCCTGAAGAAGGAGCAAAGCACGTGCTTCGTTTGTAGTGTCGTTAGGAATAGCGATTTTTACGCCTTTCTTTGCTTTAGCACTCAAAGGTGCAAATACAGATGCTGCAATCAATGCAACTGTAAAAATTTTAGTGATTTTTTTCATAGCATTCTCCTCGCAAGGCAGTCCAAAAAGGCTCGCCTCTTTTTTTATTTATGACTTGGTTATACAATTTAATTACCTACTTAGTCAATAGGTATTGTTTTAAATTATTTTTTATTTCCAGGTTTCCCAAATTTTCTGGGCAAGGCCTACAGTTGCTGTATTTTTTCCGTTACGGCATACAGGCTGCTTCATCAGTTTGAGCTGATTTTCAAAAAGCTTATCGGCCTTTTCGCTGTCATCTAGGTAAGCAATGCTTGCATAATCCTTTGATTTTTTGTCTGTCATTTCTTCAATAGCATCTGCACGGCTTCCTGTCTGGCGGGCAATTGCATCTACCACGCTGTCAAACTCACCGCAACTCATTTCTTTTTCTTTGAGGTCTACAAACTGAACCGGGATGCGTCGTTCGGCAAACCATCTTTGTGCTGTTTTTACGTCAAAATTTTTTAAAGTTCCAAATATCTGAATCATTTTTTCTTTCCTGCAAAAATCCTAGAATAAATCAAGCATGGAATCAAGGTATATTGATTCTCGTACTTCAAGCTGATGTTCCGCCTTTGTCATATAGTATAAAAGAAACTCCAGCACAATCGCGCTTCCAAGTCCGCGACCTTCTATTTTGAAGTTTGAAAAACCCATAGGAAGATAAATTTTCTGAATATCTTCAACACCAATAAAACCCTTATTTTTCATTGCAAGTGAAAAACGATATCCCCCCTCCCCTCCCAGGGCAGTACATTTATGTTCAAGAACTTCTTCTCCAAGATTCATGCGGCTTACGTTTTCATAGCAGGCTTTACGTTCTATGCATCCAAAATTACAGCATTCGTTACAGAGGAATTCAACTTTGTCTTTTTGATGCTGAGTAAGTAAAGAAAATTGTTCAAAACTTTTATTCAAGCGAAAATCCGGAACAACGTATTCAAATTCAGGGCGATTCAATTCTGCTTTAAAATCATCAAAATCTGTAAGAACTTTTGTTGTTGAAGAAACAAGATACAATTTCGGGTAATTCTTTTTAAGGTAACCTGCCAGTAAATCTGAATGAACGATTACACCGCCAGCAGGCTCTGCTTCTTCAAACTTTTTGCAAAGTTCATTGCACTTTTTATCTGCAAGATGATTTTTGTTCAGCAGGGAATTACTAAAGGTAAGCCGCGCAGAAATACCATATTCATTCATCAATGCAATAACATCATCTGCATCAGCTTCGCCAAAGCCGGCTCTTCCCCCTCCCCACAAACAGTCACCTGGAGCGCCATAAATAGAAGCGATATCGCACCAGTCGTAAAACCAGGAACGATGTTCTCGCCACAAAGGAAGAAAAAGTTTGTAGAGTTCGTAAAACTCAAAAAGACCCGGAAGATGATAATGAGCAATTTTTATAGGATTTTTTGATTCCATAATTTACAATTCCTGTCCGTGCTTTTCTTCCATTTCGGAAATTTCTGCCCGTAAAGTTTCCTGCAAGGCTTCATCATAGCCGGTAAGGGCTGCAAAAGGAAGAAAGATTTTTGCACGCTGGGAAAGAGGCATTCGGTTAGAAAGGGATTCATAATTCCAATCGTGATTTATGATATCTGAGTAATCTTTTTCTATTTTCATGCCTTGTGCCCTCCTATCTGCTGGTTGCGGTCAATGGTTGTTGCCCCTTCTTCCAGATTCATTCCTTTTAGGATTGCATTCTTTCCATATTTTTTGATGATTTTAAGGCGCGCTTTTTGCAGGCTGTCTTCTTTTTCCAGATTTAATCCGCCTTCTTTTCTATCAACTTCATCAAAAAGACCAGGCTGACGTTCACTCAAAGGCTTAACTCCATTTGCTGTAAGATTTACACGGCGTACTAGCCACAGAGGATTTACAATCTTTTCAAAAATCGAGATAAAACCTTCTACAATCATTTTTGAAGAATTAGTTTCTGTTCCAAACGACCAGCTTCCGTGAGCAGGCTTTGGAACTTCGCGGCCGTAATAATCTTGAACAACTTCTCCATCAAAATCCTTTAAATTAAGACTTTCAATATCATAGCCAACATACAGGGTAATTGAATCTGCAATCATCTCTTTTTTAAATAAATCCAGAGCCAAAAGCTCTGCCATCTCGCGCACAATGATTTTTGCTTTTTCAAAACTGTAAGGCTCGTGAAGAACCTGACCGCTGCCAAAACTTTTTGCCTGAGATTTGTAGTTTTTAATTTCCTTCATTCCCACGCTCTCCAGCCCCCAGGCGTGATCCATAAGGATTTCTGCATCAATTCCAAATTCATCATACAAAATCTCGGGATTGGAAAGTGAAGTACGGGCAATATCTCCCATAGTACGGATAAAATATTTTTCAAGACGGCGGGCAGTCCCCTTCCCTACCCTCCAGAAATCAGTTATAGGCTGATGATTCCAGAGCTGACGGCGGTAAGACGGAATATCAAGTTCTGCAATCCGCACTCCGTCCTTGTCTGCAGGAATATGTTTTGCAACAATATCCATTGCAATTTTACAAAGATAAAGATTAGGTGCAATTCCAGCTGTTGCAGTAATGCCGGTTTCTGAAAGGACATTGTGAATAACTTTTACAGCAAGCTCGTGAGCCGTCAAATTATAGAATGAAAGATAAGAGGTTGCATCAATAAAAACCTCATCTATTGAATAAACATGAATGTCTTCAGGTGCAAAATATTTTAGATAAATATTATAGATTCGGGTTGAATACTGAATATAAAGGGCCATTCGCGGAACGGCTACAATGTATTCCAGTTCTTTACCGGTCTGCCTTTTTATTTCGCGGACTTTTGCTTCTACCTCAAAAAGTCTGGAACGGCCGCTTAGTCCGTAAGCTTTTAAGGCCGGTGTTACAGCAAGACAGATTGTTTTACTCGTGCGACTTTTATCTGCAACTACAAGTTTAGTAATTAACGGATCCAGTCCGCGTTCGCGGCATTCTACAGAGGCATAAAAAGTTTTTAAATCAATTGCGATATAGGTTTTATTGTCCATTAATAATTCTTCCGCAGTCAGACTGATAGAAATAGTATATATGAATATTTACTTTGAAAAAACAGTTTTGATGACCATCAGCATACCGCTTTACCTATGTTATACCGCAATACCGCAGTATTATTAACAATTACGGTATATACCGTAAAAATAAGGTAAAACAGAGGGGTATTTAGGAGCATGCACTTACAACTACCAGAGTCCACCGGAAACTTTTTACGACTACTAAACTCCACCACTGTTAGTTTATATGCATGAAAAAAAAGTGAAAATGCTTTTGCGTGGGAGCCATAATTTGCTGCGAATTTTCTTTTCCTGCAAATTAGAATTGAAATTTCTTAAGGGGTTCTCTCAATTGTAAGGGATGGCCGACGGGAGAAACGCAGGGCCAGGACAGACGGGAAAGCGCATGCGGCCGGCTGTCTGAGCGACAGCGAACCCGGAGTTGCGACTTGGTGTTGAGCCCCCGCCCATGAATGTTTTTTTGGCGAATTTTACGCCTTTTTTAAAATTTAAAAAAAGCCCTAAAAACGCCTTAAAATAACACGGTAATGATATTACATGGTTTTTCTAAAAGAACGCGTCAGAATCAATCCTAGGGTCGGTTTTAAAACATACCTATTTATACGGTATTGCGGTATATTTTACCTAGATATTACCTAATATCTACCTACATTCTACCTTATTACGCGGTATAGCGGTACTATTTTAGTATAAAATGCGGTATTTTGGTATGGACTTCCAGGTATTCTTGAAGTATAATAAAACAAAAGCATAAAAATTAAAAATCATTTTGGGAGGCTATTTTTTATGAAAATTATCACTGTGGCTTTGCAAAAGGGTGGGGTAGGAAAAACCTCCACAGCGGTGAGTCTTGCGGTTGAACTTGCAAAATCCGGCAGAACAATTCTTATAGATGCAGACCCTCAGGGTAACGCTACAACCTGGCTTAATATCCAGACAATGCAGTATGAGTTTGCAGATTTACTGAACGGAAAATGCGGCATGGAGCAGTGCGTAAACCAGACTTCAACTCCAAACCTGTTCATTATTCCTACGGCAGGAATCGGGGGAGAACTCAAAGAGTACTCTGAAAATAAGGCCGGCGGAAATCAGGGAAAAATCAAAAAGACCCTTAAAGAAATTGCAAAAAATTTTGACTACTGCGTAATCGACACTTCGCCAAGTTTTGGAAACTTTGAACGCGGAATCTTTTATGCAACAAATGAAATCGTGGCTGTTCTTCAGCTGGATGAATTTTCAAAAGACGGACTTCAGATTTTTAATGACCGCCTTCAGTCATTCATTAACGACAACCTTGAAGAAGACGAGGCACGGCCAACCTTTAACAAAATTGTATTCAATGCAAAAGATGACCGAATCTCGCAGCAGGGAATTATTCTAAATCAGTTTTTGCCGCTTAAAGACCACGGATACAACCTTTATGTAATTCCGGTAGATCAGGCATACCGTAAAGTTCAGAGTGCGCATATTGCCATTCAGGATTTTAACGGAACTAAAAAAGAAACACTTGATACAATTAAAAAACTTGCAGAAGATTTAAAGTAGAGTAGGATAAAAAAAATGGCAGGAGTAAAAATTAAACCAGAAGATTTGGCAGGTAATACAGACGTTTTTTCTGATTTGCTGAATCCTGGAAAATCAAAAAAAGTAGAACCGGCAGTTGAAACTCAAAAAGAGCCGGAAAAAGATGTGCACCTTACAATGCTCGTAAAGGAATCAACCAGAAAAGCCTGGAAGCAGTTCTTTATAGAGCACGATCTGAATACAACTCAGGGAGTAGAAATTGCAATGCTTCATCTGATAAGTGATGTTCAGAGCGGAAAATACATGTTGAACAAAGGCGGATTACGCGAAGTTCATCAGGAAATCTAAAAAAAAGACTGAACGACTACTGGATTCCACCAGAATCTGAGTAAATAATAGAAGAAAAGGGTGGAAAAAGGTAGTCGTTGCCGTATTTAGTGGATATTAGTAGTCGTTCAAAAAAAAAATTGATTAAATTCGTTCAAAAACCCTTTAGATTAGAAAAATAATGTTGAAAATATAAACTACCGGTTTTATACTTTTAGTAGTCGTGTGACTTTATGAAATCAGGATTTAAAGTCATTAGTCCGATTCTACCACAAATTTGGACATAAGTAGTCGAATTTGTGGAAAAAAGTAGTCGAAAAAAGGACATTGGTAGTTGAAAGTATGGATATAAGTAGTCGGGTGGGCTCATAAATCCTTATTTTACAACAAATTACAAGTCCATTAAATAATAAATTTATAAATTTATAAAAGATGAGGGGCTTTTATGAATTCAAAAAGTATATCTTCGACAAAAATGTCGAAAGATAAAGAAATTGTTGTTCAGTCAAACAGTATAAGCCGTGGAATTTATTCCTGCAGTCCAACTGCTCGTAAACTCATAGCTTACTGTATTCTTAAAATCAATCACTATCCAGAAAATCTGAACTCATCAGTTTATACAAACATAGACGTACTGCATCATTTTAAAAGTTCATTTTCAATTTCTGAATTTATTAACCGGCTTGGAATTTCCAAAGGTTCAAATACCTATAAGCAGGTAAAACGTGCTGTTGAGGAACTTTCTACAAGCGTAATTCAAGTTGAAAACACAGAAGAAAAATACAAGGCATATACCTGGTTTTCTTCTGCAACATACGATAAAGCAAATGACCTGATTGAACTGGACTTTAACCCTCAGATTGGACTTGCAATTCAGGAATGGAAAGAAATCAAGCAGTTTTCTGCAATGAACATAAAAACAATTGGTGAGATTCAGTCATTTTTTGCCCTCAGATATTTTGAACTTGCCTGCTCGTTTTACAATATGAAAGGCCGCTATGGAAACAAAAAGAATGAATGGAAATTCACTCTGAAAGTTGAAGAAATAAAGACTATGTTCAAAATCGACAAGGATGCTTACAAAGACCGAATGAATAACTTTATTACTAAGGTTGTAAAAAATCCTCTTGAAGAAGTGAATAAGGTTAATAAAGATTTCCAGATTTCTTATGCAAAGATTGTTGAAAATCATAAAACTGTGGCTTTTGAGTTTACATGCTTTCAGCCAGAGATTTTAAAAATTGAAAGCACTGACACTGTAGAAGAGATTAGTGAAAAACAGGTTATTAATCAGGAAGAGCTGGAAATCCAGCATTATAAAACAAAGTATCCTGAGCAGTGGGAAGAGGCTGTAAGAACAGCTAAGCTTCAGAACGAACTTCCGTTTGAAATGGAAATGGTAACTGATGCCAGAGCTGTTGATATTCTTAAGGCGCAGGGACTTTAGGTAACGACTACTTAAATCCATTATTTTTTGGGGGAAAATATAAACGACTACCAGAATCCATTGGTTTGGATATTGGTAGTCGTTGTTTTTTTAACTTAAGGCATTTTTTGATAGGGTAGGGCAGTTACGACTACCGAAATCCATTATATTTTTACCTTTTCTGCATTTTTGTAAAATTTGTATGAATTTTTAAACACTATCTTAACTGTTAACGACGTTTTTTTGTGGTGGATTTTAGTAGTCGTTAAATGGTGGATACTGGTGGTGTGTTTAAAATTTTAAACAGTGGAATTTGGTAGTTGTTGGCAAATGACTACCAAATTCCACCCAAAAGACTACCTGAATCCACTGAATTGGTAGACAGAATTTGACTTTCGACTACTTATCTCCACTTTTTGTTTTTTAAGGCAATAAAATCAATTTCTTGAGAATAAAAAAAACTATGGTAAAATATTTATAACAAATCATTTTATGCAGGAGTTTTATTATGGACGTTAAAATTGAAAATTATCGCGTAGACGGCTCTAAGGAGTTTAAAATCAAAAAGACTCCGACTGATTCAAATGGCCTTGAAGAAAAGAAAGCTGAGTTAGTAGAAAAGACACATAAAAATTCCGTAAAAATAGCAGAGCTTCAAAGTGCACTTTATGCAGAGCACAAGGAAGCTGTTTTAATCTGTTTTCAGGCGCTGGATGCAGGTGGCAAAGATTCAACAATCTCTCACGTACTTACTGGCGTAAATCCGCTTGGTATTGATGTCTTTAGTTATAAAGGTCCGAGCGCTGATGAAGCAAGCCATGATTTTTTGTGGCGCTATCATAAGAATCTTCCAATGAAAGGTAAAATTGCAGTTTTTAACCGTTCGTATTATGAGGAAGTTCTGGTTGTAAAGGTTCACGAATTTTTTAAGGATTATGATCTGCCGAATCGTCTTAAAAAGGTGAATTATATAGAACAAAAGTATTCGGATATAAAAGGCTTTGAAAAATATCTGAATGCTAACTCTATAAGGGTAATTAAATTTTTTCTGAATCTTTCTAAGGATGAACAGAAAAAGCGCTTTTTAGACAGAATTAATCGTCCTGAAAAAAACTGGAAATTCAGCGAAAATGATATTAAGGAACGTCAGTTTTTTGAAAAGTATCAGGAGGCGTTTGAATCCGCCATCAATAATACTTCTACAAAAGACTGTCCGTGGTATGTAATTCCTGCTGATCAAAAATGGTTTGCCCGCTATCTTGTTTCTGAAGTAATTTTGAGTGTGATGAAGGATATTAATCCTAAATTCCCTGAGATTACAAAAGAGCAGAAGGACAATCTTTCTAATTGCAAAAATATGCTGGAAAAAGAAGGCAAATAACTGCGGAAAAAATCTAATTCTGAATCAGTTTTTTTGTCATAGAAAGCAGGATTTCTGTTTCTTCTTTTGGATTTTTTGCGTGCATGATTGCAGAAACTACGCAGATTCCAGAAATTTTTATGCCTTCTAAAACCGAAAGATTTGTTTTATTCAGACCGCCGATTGCGTTTACGGGAATTGGAACGGCCTGACAAATTTCTGAAAGTGTTTTTGTTGAAGTAAGCACGGTTTTAACTTTTGTGGTTGTTGGGAAAATTGCACCAACACCACAGTAATCTGCGCCTTGTTCGTATGCTTCCACAGCCTGAGAAACGGTTTTTGTGGTTGCTCCGATTATAAAATCATTTCCCAAAATTGAACGGGCAATTTTAACTGGCATGTCGCTTTGACCAAGATGAACGCCTTCACTTTTAACGGCCATTGCAACATCAATTCTGTCGTCGATTATGAGCGGAATATTATAACGACGGGTGATTTTATGAACTTTTTCTGCAAGATTGATGTATTCGCGTGTGGTACGATTTTTTTCTCTGAGCTGGATTATTGTTGCACCGCCTTTAAGAGCTTCCTCTGTGCGGAAAAGAAATTCTTCTTCTGTGTAAGGCGTGCTGTCTGTAATAAAATATAGTGTGGTGTCAAAAGCTTTCATCTTAAAATTGTCCCTCAAGATGTGATTAAATGTACAAATAGTCGTTCAGAACGGGCTGCATGCCTTCTGCGCTCATGTCTGAATACATTGCCTTAAAACTTCGTGAATCGTTGATTTCAAACTGCTCGTCGCCTTCGTTTTGGCCAGAATCTTTTCCTGTGTATTTACTTTCGTGGTCCCCGATTCCGGTGGAAACCCCGGCAGAAACTTTTGTAGCAGCAATTTTTACTATTCCGTTTCTGAATTCAGAGCTTTCGCGGGAAGAGACTGTGATTCCTGCGAACGGTAAGAAAATTCTGTAGGCACACAAAATCTGGCAGAGTTGTTTTTCGTGAACATCCAGCGGATTAATTTTATCGTTGTTGATAATCGGTCTTAGGCGCGGGCAGGAAAGAGACATTTCTGCATGAGGATATTTTTTCTGCAGGTAATAAACATGAAGGGCTGTTGCAAGCGCGTCTTTTCTAAAGTCGGAAAGTCCGAGCAGGGCAGAAAAACCAACGCCTCGCATTCCACCGCGCAAAGCCCGTTCCTGAGAATCGAATCTGTATGGCCAGACGCGTTTGTGTCCCAGAAGGTGGAGGGTTTCGTATTTTTTTGCGTCGTATGTTTCCTGAAAAACCGTTACATAGTCGGCACCGCATTCATGAAGGTATTTGTAATCTTCTGTGTTCATCGGGTAGACTTCCAGCCCAACCATGCGGAAATATTTTCTTGCGATTTTACAGGCCTGTCCGATGTATTCTACGCTGCTGGTGCTTTTACTTTCGCCCGTAAGAATCAGAACTTCTTCCATGCCGCTTTCGGCAATTACCTTCATTTCGTGCTCAATCTGCTCTGCGTTGAGCTTCATTCGCTTTATGTGATTGTAGCAGTTGAATCCGCAGTAAACGCAGTAATTCTCGCAGTAATTCGCGATGTAGAGCGGCGTAAAAAGATAGACCGTGTTTCCGAAATGGCGG
>JAILHD010000009.1 GCA_024696155.1 Treponema sp.
TGCAAGAATCAGTAAAACTCCAGGCAACAAGGCCGGCTCAATTATTTCCCATACGAAACCACCGCTTGTAAGACTGCACATAGTCGCAGTTAAACAAAGCACCCCAAAAGATAAAAGAAATTCGATAATCATAAGTCCCCCTTTCGAAAGCGGCCGGCTTGCCATCGAATATCTAAATTATCTACCTGCAAACTGATAAAGACAAGATGCAAAAAGTTGTAATTTGAGTTGTAAACTAAATGTCAATTGACGCTTACATCCTACCCCCTATTGTTATTCCAGCATCCATTTTATTCCTTTAGCAGTACGCAATGCAGCTTCTGTAAAGTGATTTCCTTTATTTAATTCAAAACTAGCCGGGATTTCCAGTGATTTATACAATTCAAAAATTGATTCTGTTTTATCCTGAACTGTCGCCAGTACCTTATTTTTGGCTTTTGCTTCAGTATCGCCAAGGGAAAGATAGATGCAGTCAGGCTTTTTTATAAAATCGTAGGATTTTGCAAAATCCTCAAACCCTGGAAACCACATGGAACCTGATGCAGAAGCAATCCGTGAAAAAATATCCGTTTTATAAGCAGCGTATAAGGCAAAAAGCCCGGCCAGAGAATATCCGGCAAGTGCGATATAAGCAGGTTTTGAACCAATTGAATCACAGATAGCCGGAATAATCTTTTCAATCAGAAGAGAAAGATATGAGTCTGCACCGCCGGAAAAGCTACCGTCATTCTTGTATAAAGCAGGGCTTTCCCATGGAGAAAGTTCATTATTCCAATCCAAATTACTGATTGCAGCAAGACAAAAAGGCGGACATTCTAGTTTCCGGCATTCATTCCATACTTCTTCGCCTTCATCTCCATAAGTATTGAGAATTACAAGTGGCGAAGGAGCATTTTCAGAGCCAAAAAGAGATACCCTTTTGCCTTCAATTTCCAGAGAAGTCATGTATAGCTAGAAATTTCCGCCGTTCCAGCCCCAGTTGGCCGTTCCCCAGTAGGAAATGTAGACCGCATTACCCGGGATTCCAAGTTCTTTTTCCAGAATCTCGCACAATCGTGCCGTCAGCTTATCGCTTGAGCTGCCATCTATACTTCCAAGAGCTTTTACTTCAACATAAGCGCCTTTATCAAGCTTCTTTCCGGCAAAATATAGATCCTGTTTATCAATCAGATTAATCATCAGATATGATTCGGGTTTTCCCAATATACTGATGGCCTTTCCAAATTCGGTCTTCAAAATATCTCTTTTTTCTGCAGGTAACTCCATAGTCACCTTAGCTTCGATCATTGGCATGTGTTTCCTCCTGATATTTTTATTATATCACATAATTCTCTTAAAATAAGCTCCCCCGTTTTGCTTGAGCCACTTATTACAGCGTTTATAATCTGGAAAAATCCGCAGTACTTCATCATAAAACTTTTTTGAATGATTCATGTGGCGGCGATGGCATAATTCGTGTACTACTACACTATCAAGAATTTCTGGCGGCATCAGCACCAGAAGGCAGTTGAAATTGAGATTCCCGTCCACAGAGCAGCTTCCCCATCGCGACTTTTGCAGGCGGATAAAGATGCGGTTATAGGAAATACCGGCCATTTTTGCGTAGTACTCTACCCTTTGCGGAATCAACACCCTAGCCTTTTTCTTGATTTGCTTGATGTCTTCATCTGTGAGCGGCCCCATTGAATCAGCCAGTTTTGACTGTTTTTCTACTTTTTCAAGCTGCTTTGTAATCCAGTCTTTTTTTTCGCGGATAAAGTTTTCTGCAACAAAAGTCGGCGTTCCAAGCGGAACTTTTACAATGATTTTTCTGTCATCTGCCACCTGGATAGACATAGAGCGTCGCCGGGATTTTTGAATTACGTAAGTTATTTCCATTGTATAGAGTTATTTTTTTTGAATTCCGCAGGCAGGACCTGCAAGTTCTGCGGCCTTTTTTAGTTCGGCCTCCGGATTATCCAGAATGTCACTGTATTCAGGGTGCTTTGAGAACCATTTGATGGCGTAGGAACAGGTCAACTGAACCTTTATCCCCTGCTTCCTGAGTTCATTTGCAACATATTCAGTGATTTTTCCGGCCAGCCCCTGCCCCTTCATTTCAGGAACTACTTCTGTATGAACCAGATTAACAAGACCGGGCTTTACTTCCGGGTATTCAAGAATAGCAATCTGTTTGCCCTTCTCGTCTTCAATCCATGTTTTATTATTTTCTGATTTGCAAGTCATATATAAAAGATAATAAAAATAAATGGATAAGGTCAACTTTGTCAGATTTCATCCGACATTCGTTTTATTTCCTCAATATCTTCAATATCCAGAACCTTGTAACCGGTCTTAATGCAAAGTTCTGCAAAAAGCCCATGTCTCGGGATTTTTCTGCCGGAGAAAGTTCCGTCATAAATCTGATTGATTCCGCAGGAAGGACTTCTGCTCTGGAGAATTATCAAATCAGGATTTTATCTTATGATTAAAATTGTTTCCTCCGCTGTATTTGCAGTTATCACCTGCAAGGCAGGCACTAATAATTGTACCAGTCAATAAAAGTAGACAAAAATAATTATTTTTTTAATGCTTCATTTATAAGAGTAGACAAATCGAAATCTTTTGTTTCATCTTCTTTGACAGGAGTAGACAGTTTCTGCAGAACAAATTTCGGCGTTTCTGTCAGAACCATGTTTTTGAAGATGTTTCGCATTTCAAGTTCTCCATTTCTGTATTTTTGCTCGTAATTATTGGGTATATCATAGCCCAATGCATAACAAGGACGCATTTCATTATGATGGTCATGGCAGTAAAACGAGCCGCACGGTCGAACCATATCAGCTTGTATTTAAAAGTCGAGCCTGGTATGTTCAGACATTTTGCCGCCTGAAAAATGACTACCGCCTGTTTCGCCTGTCCCGGATGTCAGAGCTTAAAATGCTGGAAGAAACTTTTGCTCCACGCGAATATCAGAAGCCTTTCCTTGATTTTGAAGAAACTGCCAGAAGCTTATAGACAGATATAAAAATCCGCATACATAAATCAGTTTTAGACAGGATTCTGGATTTCTGCCCTTATGAAGCTCTCAGGCAGGACGAAGAAGAGTATTACCTTGCAGATTATCCTTTTTTTGACAGTGATTACTATTACGATATGCTTTTAAGCCTTGG
>JAILHD010000014.1 GCA_024696155.1 Treponema sp.
AGAGTTTCGCGCAAATCCTCGCCGAAGGAATCGCTTCCTGTCATACCGACAAAAGCTGCCTTTCCGCCAAGTTTTGCAACCGCGCAGGCACAGTTGGCAGGAGCTCCGCCCGGATTTTCTTCGTATATGTTTTTTCCGTCGGCACTTTTGCCGGCAAAAGTAAAGTCAATTAAAATTTCGCCTAATGCAACTACGTCTGTCATCGTTAATCTCCTAAAAATATAATCTACACAAAAAGCTACCAGTCGAATAAGGATTTTCAAAACCGCACGATATCGCGCTACAGGCTGTTTTGCCTTGGAACTATATACGTGGCCGCTAAAGCGGCCACAAAACAGAGTGTTTTTGAAAATCCTTCTTCTCCCTCGCGCTTTTTTGTATCTATTTTACCTCAGTATCAGCCCTTATCCGTGCCTATCCGTGTAATCCGTGTCAAAAATTACTTCATCAGCCCACTCAGCACGTCGTATGTTAATTCGCCCGTACTGCCAACCTGCAAATCTGCCTCTTTCAGCGAGCCGTCCGGGCTGATTCCTACCGCAGTCATGCCGCCCTTTTTAATGGCTGCAACTCCGGCCTCGGCATCCTCTACGCCCACGCAGTCAGCATACCAGGCGCCGGAAAGTTCTGCCGCTTCCAGAAAGATATCGGCTTCCGGCTTTGCCTTCTGAACGCGGTTGGCATCGACAATTCCTGCAAACATATCGCGGATTTTAAGCGCATCAAGAATTGCAGGGGCATTTTTACTTGAGCTTGCAAGCACTACGGGAACCCCGTGAGACTTCAAATCAGACAGCAGATCCTTAATTCCAGGAAGAATATCCGCCGGAGTCAGACTCTTCAAAAGCTCCTTATAACGCTCGTTTTTCCAGAAGCATTTTTCAGCCTTTTTTTCGGCAGTCCAGCTGACCTTATTTTCCCGCAGAATCACCTCAAGGCTCTCTTCCCGGCTGATTCCCAAAAGCATTTTGTTCATTTCTTCATCAAAAGTCAGGCCCTCGGCATCAGCCATCTCTTTCCAGGCCTTATAATGAAGCGGCGCCGTATTTGTGATAACTCCGTCCAAATCAAAAAGAACTGCACCAAGCTTTTTCTTAAGGGAGAATGAAACGCAGTCCCCCTGCCCAAGCTCAAGCTTTTCATTCCTATGGTAAATAACAAGCTTACCGCGGCGATGTCCATCTTCCAAGGTCTTATCAGACTTTCCCCCGTCAGCAGCACTTCTGAGCGAATATGTAACTTCCTCATGACTGATTTTTACATCAAGAATGTGCCCCTTAATCGCCAGAGAGAATCCCAGTCCCTTCCAGCTTTCCGGCAGCTTTGGATCAAAAGTAAAAACTCCGCCGTAATCACGGAAGCCCGCAAAACCGTAAACTGTACTCATCCAGCTTCCTGCCATACATGCGGTGTGGATTCCGTCCCGGCTGTTTCCGTTTACATCATCAATATCCATGCGGACAGTTTTGTTGTAATAATCAAAAGCCTTTTCAGTATCACCGGTTTCTGCGGCCATAATACTCATAATCGAATAGCTGAGGGAAGAATCGCCAGTTGTATATTTCTGATAATACTTAAAGTTGCGGATTTTTTCTGCCTTAGAAAAACGTCCGCTCAGCAAAAACTGTGCCAGAACCAGATCCGGCTGCTTCAAAACTTTGTGACGGTAGATTTCCAGCGGATGATAGTGCATCAAAAGCGGATACATTGATTTTGGCGTATTTTCAAAATCCCAGTCAGCCTTATCCAAAAAACTGTCATCCTGAGTATAAATTCCCAGCTCCTTATCAAAAGGAATGTAGATATTTTCCGCAATATTTTTCCAGCAATCTTTTTCTGCCTGACTAGCCTGAGAGCCGGACCGGGCAACGCTGATCTCAAGATTTTCCCGGGACATAAAGTTTGTAAAGGCATTGTTGTTTACAATCGCCGTATATTCATCAGGTCCCGTAACATCGTTGATGCAGAATTTATTTCCCTTGTAAGGAATAAAGGCACCAAGGCTTTCCCACATGCGGGCTGTCTGGGCGCACATTTTTTCTACGATTTTTTGATCAAAGCCAAGGTCATCGCCGTGGGCATTCAAAAAGCGGTTAAGGGCAAAAATGATGTCCGCATCAATATGATACTGGGCTGTTCCTGCCGGGTAGTAGGCACTGGTTTCCTCACCGTCGATTGTGCGCCATGGGTAGAGGGCACCCTTCAGATTAAGCTCAGCCGCCCGCTCTTCTGCTTTTGGCAGAATGTGTCCTCGGTATTCAAGAAGACTTTTTGCAACTTGGGGCGCAGTATATGTGAAAACCGGGCAGACATAGCTTTCTGTGTCCCAGAAGAAGTGACCTTCGTAACCTTCGCTTGTGAGTCCCTTTGCTCCGATGGCTGCCTTACCTGTACGGCAGGCCGACTGCAAAAGATGGAAAAGGCTGAAATGCAGGGCTTCTTCGCTTTTTTCATCACCGTCAATTTTGATTCTGGCAACATTCCAGAAGTCAGAAAGGAAGTCCTTCTGCTCTGTAACAGCTGTATCAAATCCGGCAGCGGCAAAAACTGAGCATTCATTTTCTGCCTGATTTACCAGGGATTTTATATCGCCGCCCTCTGATTCGCTTTTCCAGCAGTAAGTGATGTATTTTTCTAAAATTATTTCTTTTCCGGGCTGCAAAGTGGCCTTTGTAAAAACATAAGGAATTTGAGAATTTTCAAACAAAAATCCTTCATTTTTAACGAATTTCTGCGGAATTCCGTCAATTTTTGCCAAATTCTGCACATTTCCGCTCAAAAAAAGTCCCGATTTTGCAGTTTTTGCCTCAAAGGTGATTTTTGCATTTTCCTCAGAATTTCCGCAAATTTCCACATTTTTGCTCAGAATTTCCAGAGGTTTGTGGCGGAATTTCGCCCCGATTCTTGGGTCGTCTTCAGCCAGAATATTTCCCGCAGTAATATCCACCGCAGAAGCAATTTCAATTTCCAGCGAAGTATTTCCAGTATTTTTTACGCAATAACGGATTGCGGCGCAATTTTCATGCTTAAAAGAAACAAGACGCTCGCTGTGCAGGTGGATTTTATCCCGGCCATTTTCCCAGTCGCATTCGCGGGTTAATGTGCCTTTTTCAAGGTCAGTGCAGAGGGTGTTCAAAGTGCACTTTCCGCTGCTTCCATCGATTGCAAATGCAGCGCCGTTTATCTTCATTTCGATTCTTTTTGCATCAGGAAGATTCAAAATCGTTTCGTGATTTTTTGCATATCCGTAAGCGGTTTCGCCATAAAGAATGCTTTCCTTATCAAAAAATCCGTTTATGTATGTTCCTTTATGGAAGGTGCCGGCTTTTTCTTCTGTGTCACCGCGCATACCGATGTTGCCGTTGGCAAGCGTAAAAAGTGTTTCGTTACGCTGAACGCTGTCCTTTCCGAATTTATCAGTTTTAAAAATCATATTTCCTCTCTTGAAAAATGCTCCCGCAGTGTCGTTATTCGCTCAGCGGTGAAGGCTCGACGCAAGCTTCGCTTGCTCTGTATTTCACACACCGGCGGTATATGCCCTGCATCGCCTTCAATGCTTCGCGAATCCCGCCCCCTGCTCCGCATTTTTCAAAATGCATCTTTCATTTTTATTCAAATACGATAGGAAAGGCAGCGTTCATCCTTCTTGCCGGACCGCAGCCTTCCATTGTATTACCTACAGAACCTCACTCAGCCAGCGGACCTCGTATGGGCCGAGTTGCTGGGCGTAGTAGTTTTCGTATTTCTGACCGGTAAGAAGGTCTGTGCTTTCTTTAGCCCAGGCTCCGTTTTTAAAAGTGGCCGGACGCTCGCTGAAGTTGACAACAACATGAATTGTTCCGCGGCGGAAAGCAAATACTGCCGAATCCTGAGTATCATAAAAAGCGATTTCTGTGCCGCCAAGCATTTTTTCAGATTTACGAAGCTTAATTGCTTTTTTTACAAAGTCAAAAACTTCCTTTTGAGCCGGAAGCAGCTTTCCATTCCAGTCAGTCTTCAGACGATGAACCCAGCGTGAATCATCCTTCTGCTCATCACGTTCCCGGTAAGAATAATCATTAAAAAGGGCCTTTTCATCATTTGCATACAAAAGCGGAATACCAGGCAGGGCAAGCACAACTGCGTACATCATTTTGATGCGGGCAAGTGCCATTCTTTCAAGCAAATCATTTTTCAAAGTTTCTGCCTGTTCCAGCCCTGCAAGACTGGCCATGGTTCCGCAAATTCTGCAGTCGCCCGTCGTAGGATTCAGCTGGAAAGGTTCACCTGCGCTGAAGGTTCCTTCAAATCGGCCTGTAAAAAAGCGGTTGAGGAACTGACGGTGAGCAAAACCGTTAATTCCAAGACTTGAAGCATCTTCATCACTGAAGGTCCAGCCTATATCATCGTGACAGCGGATATAATTTACCCAGGTGCAGTCAGCCGGAATCTTCCAGCGTTTTTTTAGAGAAAGATTTAATAAACGTGTATCGCGGGTAGCAACCGTTGACCACAAAAGAGCCATCTGCAGGGGATTATAGCTGATTGCACATTCATCCTTGTGAATATACTGTACAACTTGATCAGGATGAACAATGGCCTCGCTCTTGAAAACCAGAGAAGGACAGGCAATTCGGGCTACATACTGAAAAGCCTTAATCAGAGTGTGAGCTTTTGGAAGACTTTCGCAGACTGTACCCTTTTCCTTCCATACAAAGGCAAGGGCGTCAAGACGCAGAACATCCACACCAAGGTTTGCAATGCTAAGCATTTCCTGGCACATTGCTAAAAATACTTCCGGGTTGGAATAATTCAAATCCCACTGGAAGGAATTGAAGGTTGTCCAAACCCAGATGTCCTGTTTTTCAAGATAAGTAAAAGAGCCTCGGCGTACGGTTGGAAAAATCTCGCGTAAATTGCGGTTCCAGTCGTCAACCTCGGCCTTATCTTTGTACATGTAATAATAATCCATGTACTTTTTGTCACCATTTTTTGCTTTAAGAGCCCATTCATGCTCATCACTTGTGTGATTGAAGACAAAATCCAGCACCAGACGGATTCCTTTTTTGTGGAATTCTTCTGCTACAAATTTCAAATCTTCAATAGTACCAAGGCGAGGCTGAACTTTCCGGTAAGAAGAAATGGCATAGCCGCCGTCATTTTCTCCCTTAGGACAGTCAAAAAGCGGCATAAGGTGAACATAATTAACACCCAGCTCTTCAAAATACGGAATTTTTTCTACAAGCGCACGTAAGTTTCCGGCAAACAAATCAACATAGAGCATCATGCCTACTGTTTTTTCACTCTGATACCAGAAATCTTTTCCGTCTTTTGCCTGTGCAACGGCTTCTTTATCAAGCTTTAAAAGAGAAGCTTCTCTTTTTTTATTTGCATCCGACATGATTTTTTCCAGACGATTTAAAATCTGATAAAAATCCCATCGCTTACCGTACAGACTAAAAAGCAGCTCTGTAAGGTTTGCCATATTCTGTTCAAGTTGAGTGTTATACATCTTATTAACCCTTTACCGAACCTGCAAGAAGTCCACGTACAAAGAATTTCTGTAATCCCAAGAATACACAAAGTGGAAGAATCAAAGAAACAAAGGCACCGGCGGTAAGCAGATGCCAGTCTGTTCCACGAGTTCCAGCCATGTTCATTAGTCTTACTGTTACAACTTCAAGCTTTTGTCCAGCTCCACTAAGGAATACCAGAGCAACAAGCATATCATTCCAAACCCAGATAAACTGGAAGATTGCAAATGATGCAATTGCAGGTACACTTAAAGGGAGGATAAGCCGAACAAAAGTAGTAAAGTGGCTTGCGCCATCAATAAATGCAGATTCCAAAATACTTCGCGGAAGGCTCGAAATATAATTGAACATCATGTAAGTTGCAAGCGGAAGTCCAAAGCCTGCATGTGCCAGCCAAATTCCCAGATAGGTTCCGTTTAAGCCGATTTTGTTATAATCGCGCAAAATTGGAATCAAAGAAATCTGAAGAGGCACTACAAGAAGGGCAATAATCATAGCAAGAAGAACTCCACGACCTTTAAAGTTGAGCCATGCAAATCCGTATGCAGCAGCCGCAGCAATAAAGATTGGAATAATTACAGCAGGAACCGTAACAGTGATAGAAGAAAGAAATGCGCTGAGCATTGTAGCTCCGCGGATTGCACTTGTTCCACTGGCGTTTCCTACATTATATCGCTGGCCAAGAAGCACCTGATTGTAGTTATCAAGCGTAAACTTCTTCATCATAGAAAAAGCCTTCCACCAGCCTGTTGAGTTAGTAGCATCTGCAGTTCTAAAAGAAGTAATAAAGATTCCCAAAGTTGGGATTGTCCACATTAAACAGATTACAATAAGAACTGCCGTTATAATAATGCCGTTAAGCGTAATTTTTCTTTCTTTATTCATCATTTGAATACCTCCTTATCCTTAAATTCTCTGAGGTTGTAGTAAATTACAGGGCTAACGGCAATCAAAATCAAAATAGCAATTGCAGAACCGCGTCCATAATGCAGGAACTTAAACATCTGCTTGTACTGCTGAGAAGCCAAAACTTCTGTTCCGTACAAACCGTTTGTCATAGAGAATACAATGTCAAAACACTTAAGCGCTGCAAGGAAGATTGTTGTAGAAACGCTGATAAGTGAAGAACGGATATTAGGAATAATAATTTGAATAAGAATTCTAAACTCGCCAGCCCCATCAATTCGTGCTGCTTCTATCATATCTTCGGGAACGGCTTTTAATGCGGCAGAAAGCACTACAAGTGCAAAGCCTGTCTGAAGCCACACAAAGATTACGATTAAGAACAAACTATTCCACGGAGCCTTACCAAGCCAGTTCTGAGGCTGTCCTCCAAGACTAACAACAATCGAATTTAAAAGGCCTATCTGCTCACTGCCAATCGGGCGGAAGGCATACATAAATTTAAAGATTACGCCTGCACCAACCATAGAAATTGCCATTGGCAAAAATACAAAGGTCTTTGCAGTTTTTTCTATATAACTTCTTTCAGCAAGAATTGCAGTAATTAATCCCATCAAAACACTGAATGCAGTTCCAAAAAACAGCCATATTACAGTGTTTCTGATTGAAACAAGCATTGTTCTGTCTGTAAAAAGATATTTGTAATTGTCAAACCAAACAAAATTCTCAGATTTTTTGTCCAAAAAACTGAGATAAAGTGAACGAACAGTCGGAATAAGAAGATACCATCCCATAATCAAAACTGCTGGTCCAATAAAAATATAAGGAACAATTTTGTTATAAAGCTTTGTGTTAAAATTCTGAGCAATCAGATTCAATGAATAAAACAAAAGCCCTACACTAGCTATGCCCCACACAACCGCAACTAAGGTTGTAAAGAGCTGATTCAACACATTGGCTCTAAGCGTAAAAAATCCGCTCAGCATTATAAGCGCAGTGCAACAAACGATGCCAATGGTTTTTGTAATTCCAGATCTATCTGTCATACGACCTCACAATAATTAACCCGCGCACTGCGAGTATTTTCTAAAAAAATCCCTGCCAGACCCACAATGCAAGAAAGGCAGGGATGTACATCAAGTTTTTATAAGGCAGACATAAAGTACACATAAACTCACTTGGATATTTAGCTTTGCTAAATGTCCAAGTGTTAGGTGGTTAGATTAACTAACACCTTTTGTCAGCCTTACGACCACCGTCAATTTGGCCAGCTTTCTTCAATGTTTTTAAGACATGTAGCAGAGTTTTCTGCACCGGCAACGTAATTAACCATTCCTGTCCAGAATGTACCGGCACCTACTTCTGCAGGCATAAGGTCAGAAGCGTCAAAGCGGAATACAGTAGCGTTTACAAGAATCTTTGCAATATCGCGTTCAAGACTGTTACCGTAATCAGAGAATTTCTGATTTTTGTGTGGGAACAAAGCACCACCAATTCTTGCCCAAGGAGCACAAGATTCCCAGGTTGTAAGGAATTCAAGGAAAGCGTCCACACCTTCTTTGTCGCTGAATTTTACAAACTGGTCACCACCACCAAGAACTGGAGTTCCCCATTTATCATCAACAGCAGGAAGAGCAAACAATCCTACACGGTTTTCCAAATCAGCCTGAACTTCATCCTGCATAAAGCCAGTAATAAAGTTACCCTGCATGTTCATCATTGCTTTTGGAGGATTTTCGTAAATTGGTTTTACAGAATCACCGTAGTTGCTTGTAAGGATGTTTGTTGAACCACCGTAAACATATTTATTGTTGAGCCAGATTTCTCCACAAGTATCCAATGCCTTTTTAACAGCAGGATCATTGAATGCAATTTCGTGATTTACCCATTTGTCGTAAACTTCTGGACCAGCTGTACGAAGCATCATGTTTTCAAGCCAGTCTGTTCCAGGCCAGCCAGAAGCAGCACCAGATTCAAAACCAATTGTCCAAGGTGTATCTCCGTTAGCAACCATCTTATCCATCAGAGCTTTAAGTTCAGACCATGTTTTTGGAGGTGTATATCCTTTAGAAGCCCAGTAAGGTTTGTTGTACCAGACAAAACTCTTAGCATTAACGCGGTGGAAAACACCGTATACATTACCATTAGCAGAACCTAAATCTTTCCATACCGGGGCATAGTTTTTTTCAATTGCAGAAACAACATTTTTTCCAAGAGGCTTAATATAACCTTTTTCTGCAAAGTTCTTCATCATACCAGGCTGTGGCAAAGCAGCAATATCAGGTGGAGTACCAGCTTCTGCCTGAACCTGAATCTGTGTTTCAAACTCAGGGCTTCCTTCGTAAACTACATTGTAGCCAGTTTTTTCATTGAAGATTTTTACAATTTCTTCAAAGCGTGCAGCTTCCTCTCCACGGAATGCACCAAAAACAAGAATAGTTTTGTCTGCTTCTTTTGCTGTTGAACCAGCTTTTTTTGAACATCCTGTAAAAGATGCAAGCAAAGCAGCGCCACATAAACCTGCAAGAGCTAATTTTTTCATAATCCGACCTCCTAATTCGCGGATAAACTTTTATATGTAAAGAACAGCCTTCCTTCTGTTCATTCACTAACAACTTTTATTCCAGCCGGGCGGCGTCCCCCAACGCACCAGAGCCCAGCTTTCAGCAAGTCGTATTTCTTTCTACCACGTGCAAAGGCAGTTTTATCGAAATCGTAGATTTTTCCGGATTAGAAATCCTTTCCAAAATCTGCTGAGCCGCCTGACTGCCCGACTCTTCCAGATGCTGATCTATAGAGCTCAAACCAACATACTGGGAAATATCAATATCATCAAAACCAAGGATTTTAAGTTTTTCAGGGCATTTAATACCCTTCTGGCGTACAAGATAAAAAAGACGAGTCGCAATCAAGTCGCTGGAACAGAAAACACAGTCCAAACCATCAGACTGTGCCAAAAAGGCATTAATGCTTTCATCAAGCTTGTCTTCTGCAAAATCACCAAGCCAGATATTCTGAGGCTTAATTTCAATTCCTTTAGAAGCAAAATACTTTTTGTATCCCGCAAGGCGGTCTTCTGTAGCAGGCACAGAATAATCAAGATAAGATTTTTCGCCAATAAAACCAGGATTTCTGCAGCCCTTGTTAAAAAAATATTCGGCAGCAGTTTTACCGCCTTTTTTGTTGTCAATTACAATGCAGTCAAAATCATCATAAGTCTGCTCAACAAAACAAACAGGGAATCCCGCAGTTTTTAGCATCTCCTGCAGCTGTTCAGAAATCTGCACACAAAACAGAATAAGTCCGTCCACACGCTTTTGAACAACAAGACTTGTAACGTAATTATTTAAATCTTCTGCTGTACCAATAGAATAAACAACCAGCTCGTAATGCTCAGGCGCAAGCACCTCTGCAACACCACGCAAACGCTGCATAAACGACGGCTGAGTAAAAAACGGCGCAATTACCGCAATTTTTTTGTAGGATTTTCTTGCATTAATGACCGCATCAGCCTTAGGCACAAAATTAAGCTCTTTTATAACATCCAAAACCAGCTGACGTTTTTTTTCTGCAACCTTTTCCGGCGCATTCAAAACTCGACTAACTGTAGCAGGACTGACCCCCGCCTTTTTTGCGACGTCATAAATAGTTACTTGGCTAGATTGAACCACTTTTTTACCTCAATAACAGAAAACTATACTTGTAACCGCTTTCATGTTATTGATTTCATTTTAACCCGATTTCAATTTTTGTCAAATTTATTTTGAATATTTTTTTGATTTTTAAATTTATGAAGATTTTAGGTGCAGTTCATCCACCCACTCGCCTTCCTGGCGCCCCTACGGTTGGTCTTGCTTTGCAAGACTGGCTTCGCCACCCTCCACGCTCGGCACAGTACCACGTTAAAAATAAAAAAGCGTCCTCCCAAGAGAACGCTTTTCCTGATTTATCTTACATTTTCCAGCCTTGATTTCAGTTCGTAAAGCCTGGATTTCAATTTCCGAACTTCATCCAGACTCTGCATAATTTTACCCTGCATGTAAATATCAGCAAAAACCCCGTCAAAAAAGAAATCCGCAAGTGTTGCAAATTCACCAATCTGCATACGGTAATCCGCCGGCAGCTGAATACTGCCTAATACCTGCTGAAGGCGCTGCATAAGGTAATTTACGCTGTCCATTGAATAGCGGGCCTTACTAAGCTTGTGATGCTTTATCATATCAACAATAAAACCACCACCAAGCACATCAAAAAAGCCCCAGTTACGCGCACTGGAAAGAGAACGCTCAGCCTGTTCCACATACTCCAGAATCTGATTTGTAATATTAATTGCTTCTGTTACCTGAATATCTGCCATAGCGAACTCCTGTTAATAAATTACTAATAAAATAATCTGGTTGTCAAATAAAAAAGGCTCAAAGGGTCAGAGTGTGGAGCAAAACCGCACCATAAGGCGCTACATACTATTTTTGTTAGAAAACTATTAAATGTTCCGCTAACGCGGCAATCAAAAATAGAATGTTTTTGCCCCACACTCCGCCCCTAATAAATGTTCATATAACAACTGCTAAAATAAAAAAGCGCGGGTTAATGTAATTCCCGCGCTTTCTTCCGAATAATTAATTTATCCTACTCATTTCTCCATTTTTTAAATACCAAAGATGTATTTACACCACCAAAGGCGAAGTTATTACTCATAACGTATTCAGC
>JAILHD010000059.1 GCA_024696155.1 Treponema sp.
ACTTTTATACGTAAAAAGATTTTAGAAATTACAAAAGAGCTTTGTTAAAATTTCTGCTGAGTTGCGAGATCTACGGTATCGATTTCTTTTTTACTCTACAACCGCTACAGCTTCAATTTCAACAAGTGCGCCTTTTGGGAGGGCTGCTACTTCAAAACAGCTGCGGGCAGGCTTTGAAACAAAGTACTTTTCGTATATTGTATTAAAAGCTGCAAAGTCAGAAATGTGTGCGAGGAAGCAGGTTGTTTTTACTACCTTTGAAAAGTCGCTTCCTGCTGCCTTTAAGATTTCACTAAGATTTTTGATTGCCTGTTCTGTCTGAGCTTCGATGGCCTGGCCTTCTATTACGCCGGTTTCAGGATTCAAAGGAATCTGTCCTGAAGTATATAAAAATCCGTTTGCAAGAATTGCCTGTGAGTAAGGTCCGATTGCAGCCGGTGCTGATTTTGTTTCGATTGTTTTCATAGTGTGCCTCCAGATATTTACCTATAAGATAGATAGGGATATAATACAAATAAGGGGGCTGGCAGTCAATGAAAAGTATTCTGATAAAAGATACAACAAAAGAAGAACGCGAAAAAATAATTGCAGACGCTCTCGGCTGCGGAAGTGATTGCTCCATGTGCTGTGCCTGCGGTGGCATGGAAATTGACTACCAGCAATACATAGACGGCAAAAAAGAAATAGCCCAGCTCAACGCAGAATACCGTGCCAATACTATGATTGGACATTAGGATAAAGCCTGAAGAAGTTTTTTTATTCAATGCTAAGACTTTGCTTTTCTGTTATAATAAGACCGAGAGGTAAAAATGATTAATTACAAAAAAGCAGATCTGAACGAACTCGAAGAGATTATAAGATGTCGCATGGAATTTATTCGCGAAGACATTGGATCTCAAACTCCGGAAACAGAAGCCGCAATCCAAGCCCAGCTGCAGGAATATCTTAAAAATCATCTGAACCGCGATTGCTTTGTTTTTGCAGCGGAGGAAGATGAGAAAATCATTTCAATTGCTTTTTTGCTGATTCAGGAAAAGCCCGCTAATCCGAGTTTCCCCCATGGCCGTACCGGAAATATTATGAACGTTTATACGGTTCCGGAAAAACGCCGCCAGGGAATTGCCGGCAATGTAATCAAACAGATTATGGATTTTGGAAAACTTCAGAATCTTGATTTTCTTGAACTCAAGGCTGCTCCAATGGGATATCCCCTGTATAAAAAACTTGGTTTTGAAGATGCCTGCAGCCGTTGTAAAGGAATGGAATATAACTGGAAGTAAAAACTAAATACCAATTATACATATTCTTCTATTATGCTCAAAACCGGCTCAAGATAAGTTGGTCCAAAGAGGGTCAGGTGATTTAAGAGCTGGTAGAGATTGTATAAATCACGACGTTCTTCGTATCCGGGCTGGAGCGGGTAGGCCTGATTGTAGGCATCATAAAATTCCTGAGGGAAACCGCCGAAAAGCTGTGTCATTGCAAGGTCAGCTTCGCGGTGACCGATGTAACAGGCTGGGTCTATAAGAACTGGCTTGCTTTCTTTACTGCACATAACATTTCCAGCCCAGAGGTCTCCGTGCAAAAGGGAAGGTTTTTCCGGCTCAACAAGAAAGCGGTCCAGGTTATCAAGAAGCTTTGTGATTTTTTGGCGGTCTGCCGGGGTAAAATAGGAATCTGCATCGTGGAATTGTGGGGCAAGGCGGTTATCCCTGAAGAAATCTATCCAGGAGGCTGCGGAAGTATTTTTCTGAGCTCGAGCGCCAATGAAATTATCCTGAAAAAAGCCAAAAAAAGAGTTTTTTTCAGAAAGAAGCTTTGAAGTATCTGCCTTATGAAGCGAGGCAAGGTCTTTTGCAAAAGTTTCCCAGAAGTTTTTGTTTTTCTCTCCACTTTCTATGTAACTTAATAGAAGGAAACTGTAGCCTACATCTTCTCCATCATCAGTTCCTGTGCAAATGATTTTAGGAGTGGCAATTGTGTTAGTTTCTGCAATTGCGCTTAGTCCGTCAGCTTCTGCGGTAAAAAAATCTGCATTATTTTTGGCATTTGCCTTCATAAAAATTTTATCGCCGGTGCTTAGTGTAAGGGCATAAGCCTTGTTTATATCACCACCGCGAAGTCTATCTGTCTGAGTGATTGCAACAGAAGCGCCGAAAAGGTCAACAAGGGCGCGGGCAAGAGATGTGTAATTGGGTACTTTAAGTTTTGTCATGCTGGAATTATAGCATATTATTCTGATATAATTAATTGAGGTTAAAAAAAATGGAATATACAATTAAAGCTTTTACTATGGAACGTCTTAAGATTCGTAAAGAGAATCCTGTTCGTTCAAATGTTCTTCTTATGCTGGCTGATGCCGTAAAATCTATTACAATTGATGAACGTCGTCCTGAAACTGAAGCTGACTTCAAGAAAGCGGCTCTTAAAATGTATCAGGAAACTCAGAATACAATTGCTGAATATAAAAAGGGTGGAGCTGCAACAGACGAGCTTGAAGAAGAGCTTCATATTATTGGAGAGTTCATGCCAAAAATGCTTTCTGCTGAAGAAATGACTGCGGCAGCTAAGAAGGTAATCGATTCCCTTCCAGAAGCTGACCGCAATCTTAAAAACATCATGCCAAAACTCAAAGAAATTGAAGGCTTTGACATGAAAAGTGCAAAATCAATTATTGAAGGGCTGTTAAAGTAATTTAATCTTTACCTTTAGCCCCAGACTTCTTCTGCGATCTCGCTGACAAGACGGATTTTTGCCCACTGTTCTTCTTCTGTCAGCTTGTTTCCGATTTCGCAGGAAGCAAAACCGCACTGAGGACTAAGGGAAAGTCTTTCAAGAGGAATGTATTTTTCAGCCTGTCGGATTCTTGCAATTATTGCCTGCTTGTCTTCCAGCTCCGGCTTTTTAGTCGTAATCAGACCAAGAACCACATTCTTGTCCGGGCTTACCTGAGCCAGAGGTTCAAATCCGCCGGAACGCTCATCATCATATTCAAGATAAAGTGTATTTACCTTTTCATTGGCAAAAACATAACCCGCAACTCCATCGTAAGGGCCGCTTGTAAAATAAGTAGAATGATAATTTCCGCGGCAGATATGTGTGTTGATTTTCATGTCGACCGGTTTACCTTCTATAGCAAGATTATTCACCTTTAAAAGCTCTTCTTTTACCTGTTTGAGTTCCAGCCCAAGGCTTTTGTAACGCTGACTTGCGGCGTCTCCTACAATTGCGCCCCATGTGCAGTCGTCAAACTGCAGGGTACGGCAGCCGGCATCGTAGAACTGTTTGATAACCTGGCGGTAGGCCTTTGCGATATCTTCTATTAATTCGTCATTAGTCGGATAAAAATTTCTTGTTGTTTCAAAATTCGAAGGAATGTTAAGCTGCTGGAAAAGCTGGGCAGGGGATGGAATTGTCTGCTTTGCTTCAAAACCTTCGCTTTCAAGACTTTTTACAAACTTAAAATTCTCAACAAAAGGATGTTCTTTTACCGAAAGTTTACCAGTAAGATAGGTGGCTTCAAGATCTGCAACTTCGCCTGCAAACTGAACGCCGCCTCCATCATTTTTGTGAGCGATTCCTTCAAAGCCCCAGAAAAAATCCAGATGCCAGAATTTTCGGTTATATTCGCCGTCAGTTATGTAATGAAGTCCTGCTGCCTTTTGTTTTTCAACAAGCTGTTCGATAAGCTTGTGTTTGATTTTTATGAATTCTTCTTTTGAAATTACTCCTGCTTCAAAATCAGCCGCAGCCTTTTTAAGTTCTGCCGGGCGCAAAAAGCTTCCTACTACGTCAAAATGTGTTGTCTTTGCCATGTAAACTACCTACCTGTTTAGTATGTTATTTATGACAGCAATATACATTTTTTCGCTTTTTATTGATAATACTATTTTTAATCGTTTTGCAATAGTTTTAACCTATGGCAAAAAATACCAGCCTTGGAAATAACTCTCGTAAACCTTTTATCCTTTTACAAATATAAACTTGCTCAATATAATTAACAAATATGCAAATCGACGAGCTTTTTGAACTAGCATGCATTCTTATCAATAAAAAACAGGTGACTGCAAAAGAAATGTCGGCGCGGTTTGGAGTTTCCGTGCGGACGATTTATCGCTGGGTGGAAACTCTTTCTGCCTCTGGCATTCCTGTCTACGCTCTTCAAGGTCGTGGTGGTGGAATCGCAATTTCCGAAAAATATGCTCTGGACAAAACCGTTCTTACCGAAGAAGAGCGGCTGGCCATTGTTTCAAGCGTAAGGGCTCTGAGCAAGCTGAGCGCGAATGACAAAGCTGCAGAAAAAATTTCCAGTCTGGCATCAAACGAAGCGGACTGGCTTGAAGTTGATTTTGCGCCCTGGAGTCCGGAAGGGCAGGGGGTAAGAGAGCTTTTTGTTACTCTGCGAGATTCAATCCTCAAAAAACAGCAGGTTGAATTCGATTATTTTTCTAGTGACGGAAAAAAGGCAAGGAGAATCGTTCATCCCTGGAAACTCATTTACCGCGGGCAGGCCTGGTATCTTTTGGGCTGGTGCACAGAGCGAAAAAGCGAGCGCTACTTCAAATTGAGTCGCATGCTGAATGTTACAAAGACAGAGCGTCCGGCAGATATTACTTTCAAAAATTTTCATGATTCAGATTCACAAAAGAGTGCAGACTTCAATTCAGAAAAAAAACTGATTCAAATTGAGGCCGTAGTTTCATCAAAAATGGCCTTTTATCTTCTGGACACCTTTGCCTGCTCAAAAGTCGAGCCAAATCCGGACGAAAGCATTAGAGTGACTTTTTCTGCCCCGGATGAAAGCTGGCTTTGCGGTCTTCTTTTGAGTTTTGGCGCGGAACTAAAAATCATTTCACCTAATGGAATTAAAGAAAAAATTATCCAGATGGCCAAAGAAACTTTTTCTCAATACGAATAAAACATGAAATGCTGTTGTCATATTTTGTGTGATAAACTTAATTCATGGAAAAAAGACCGCAATTCAATCAGATAAAATCTTACGAAGAATTCTCAAAATATTACTGGTACAGAGAGGAATTAAAATCGATTTGCAGGCAGCTTGGAATCGACTCCAGCGGGATGAAGATTGAGCTGAATCACAACATCGAAGAATATTTCAAAGGAAATCTGATTCAAAAAAAGAAACGAAGGCCTGAATCTGCCGGTACAGTAAAAACAGGCGCAGATATTCCGCTCACTTTGGAAACAAGCCTGATTGACTGTAACTTCTGCTTCAGCCAGCGCTTCCGCGAATTCTTTTCTGAGCAGACTGAAATCAAAAATTTTAAGTTCAATGCAGATATGGTCGCTACTTCCAGAAAAGTAAAAGAGGAAGGCGACAAAACTTTTACGCTCGGCGATATGCTTGAAGTCTTTTATAGCCGCAAAACTTACGCAAAATATGACAAATCCTGCCTCCAGTGGAACAAATTCGTAAAGGATTTTTGTTCCGACCCGGAAAGCGAAAGATTTTCCGACAAGCTCAAAACGGCTTCGATTCTCTGGCGGGAAGTGCGCAATTCAACAAGGGAAAAAGTCTACTGTCATAATCTGCTTGAAGAATTTGCTGATAAAATATGACACACTCTTGTCATGTTTTGTGTGATAGAATAAAAATATAAGGAGATGACACATGTCAAGACCAAGAAACAAAGAAGATTTACTTACAGCCGCAAAAGAAAATTATTCAAAGCTAATGGATTTTATTGCTTCAATGAGCGAGGGGGAAAAGAATACGCCTTTTGATTTTTCATCTGATTCAGGCAAAAAGGAAGCCCACTGGAGCCGGGACAAAAATGTGCGTGATGTTTTGATTCATCTTTATGAGTGGCATAAGCTTCTGCTTAAGTTCGTTGAAAACAATGCTGGTAAAACTGATGCAAAAACAGCGATAGCCTTTCTGCCGTCTGAATATACGTGGAAGACTTATGGAGCGATGAACGTGATGTTCTGGAACCGTAATCAGTCAACGTCTCTTGAAGATGCAAAGAAAAATCTTGAGAATACTCACGTTCAGGTTCTTTCTCTGATTGAAAAATACAGCAATGAAGAGCTTTTCACCAAAAAACACTTTGCTTGGACAGGAGGAACAGACCTTGGATCATATTTTGTAAGCACGACTTCAAGCCACTACGACTGGGCGCTCAAAAAGCTTAAAGCTCATCGCAAAAACTGTGCAAAGTAACAGTGTCAGGAGAGAGCAAATGCACTTTGTAAACGCCAAAACAATTCTTTCTACAAAGCCCTGCGGCATGAACATTTACCGCGGCTGCTCGCACGGCTGCATTTACTGCGATTCGCGGAGCAAGTGCTATCAGTTTATCCACGCTTTTGAAGACATTGAAGTAAAACAGAATGCCCCCGAACTGCTTGCTCAGGCCCTGCAGAAAAAACGCCGTCGCTGCATGATTGGAACAGGCTCCATGTGTGACCCCTACATTCCTCTTGAAAAAGAGCTCGGTCTTATGCGCCGCTGCCTTGAAGTAATCGACCGATATGATTTTGGAGCGGCTCTTCTTACAAAGTCTGACCTTGTTTTGCGTGACCTTGATATTCTTGAGCGAATCAATCGAAAGACAAAAGCCGTAGTGCAGATGACGCTCACCACCGCCGATGACAATTTATGCCGTCTTATTGAGCCTGGAGTCTGTCCCACAAGCCGACGTTTTGAAGTTCTGTGTGAATGTAAAAAACTCGGAATCCCTACGGTCGTATGGTTCAGCCCGCTTTTGCCCTTTATCAATGACACAAAAGAAAACGTGGA
>JAILHD010000100.1 GCA_024696155.1 Treponema sp.
TTGTAAAAAACCGCAAGATTTGGTATTATTTTCTTATCTAATTTAAAAAGGGGTCTTGAAATGCCTTATTCGGAACCAACAAGTCTTGCGATTGTTGCCTGTCCTGGTGGCGAAGCTTTCGCCGATGAAGTCATAACGCACCTCAAACACATGTATAAACACCGCTTCACTTTGAAGAACGATGTTATATCTAAGCGTTATGAGCTAACTAAAGAAGAGCTTGTGAGCAATATCAACCTGCATAACGATGTGCAGACAAGTGATTTGTGCATAAGAGGAGCTACAGATAAGTACCGTCCGCCTGTATTCAAGGTAAATGCTCGGTTTACTTATTTTGCAAATGGTGAGTTCAAGACTGAACTTCTTGAAACTATCCGTGGTAAAGATGTATTTATCTTCCAGGATGTTGAAAATCACGAAGTTCTTTCACTCAATGGTGGTAAAAACAAGGTTGCGCTTTCGGTTAATGACCATGTAATGTCGCTTCTTGTTACAATTGATGCAGTACGTCAGGCAGGAGCTGAAAAAATCACTCTTGTTGTACCTTCTTATCCTTACAGCCGTCAGCATAAAAAGAAGGGCCGCGAAGGTCTTACTGCAAGTATGCTCGGTCATATGTATGAGCTTTTGGGTGTTTCCCGCATTATTACGCTCGACATTCACTCCCGCGAAATTGTTAACGCATTCTCTAAAATTAATCTTGAAAATCTTCATGCAAGCTATCAGATTATTCGTGAACTTGGAAAAATCGTTGACCTTAGCGGTAAAAAAGATGACCTTGTTATTGTATCGCCAGATACTGGTGCTATTGACCGTAACAAGTTCTACGCTTCTGGCTTGAAATTGCCTTTGGCTATGATTTACAAAGAGCGCGATTATTCTATCGTTACTCAGAATGCTAACGAAACAAACATTAAGTCTGTTAAGCTTTTGGGTGATGTAAAGGGTAAGGTTGCCTTCCTTGCTGATGATATGCTTGGAACTGGTGGTACTTTGCTTAAAGCTATGGGATTCTTGAAAGAGCAGGGAGCTACAAAAGTTATCTGTGCTATTTCTCTTCCATTCTTTACTGGTAATGCAATTGAGCTTTTTGATAAAGCTTATGAAGAAGGTTTGTTCTACCGAATTATTGGTACAAACGCAGTTTACCACGAAGAACTTTTGAAGCGTGAATGGTTTATCAACACAAATGTAAGTGGACTTTTTGCAAACGTAATTACACGTGTTCATTACAATCAGTCTCTCAGCGATTTGCTTGATAACCGCAATATTATAGAAAAACTCGTAAAGTTGCAGAACAATCCTGTGTCAGATAAAGCTGACAAAAAGGATGAAAAAAAGGATGCTCCTAAGGCTGAATAATCTGCCCTAAATCCATGAAAACTGTACTTTGCGCAGACATTGGAACGACTTCGCTTAAAGCAGGATTTTTTACTGCGGACGGCGAAGCCGTTTTTTTATGCCGTAAGAGCTTTCCAGAGCCTGATGACAGATATGTTGCCAGGGTCTGGATGGATGCACTTACAGCAGCTTTGCGAAAACTAACAGACGAACAGAAGTCTTCTATTGCGGGGCTTTGTATTTCTGGTGCAGGTCCAACTGTTGTTCTTGATGACGGGCTTACATTCAGATGGAATGAGCCTCTTTCTGGCGAAGTAACAGTGCCCCCTGCCGCCGCTCGTTCCCTTTTTTTACCGCGCATTCTTGAATTAAAAAATCGTTTTACAGACGAATATGCCACCTCTACCCATATTTTTTCTGGTCCTGAATATTTTATTTACCAGCTTACTGGCAGTGCCGTTACAATTTTGCCAGAAGCGCGGTTTGAACAGGCATATTGGAATGATGATACCGTACTTGCGTGCGGAATAGATACAGGTAAACTCCCAGACTTTTATGGCCCTGGCGCTCTTGCAGGGCATATTTCTAAATCGATTGCAGATAAACTTGGACTTGCAGCTGGTCTTCCGGTATTTTGCGGCGCCCCTGACTTTGTAGTAGCTTTAATCGGCACAAACACTTTGCTGCCTGGTCATTTATGCGATCGCGCTGGTTCCAGTGAAGGCTTTAATTTCTGCACAGACCGTCAGATTTTTACTCCTGCTACGCGAACACTGCCTTCTGTAATTCCAGGACTCTGGAATATTTCTGTTTTGAGTACAGAAAGTGGCCGCATTTTTGTAGAATATAAACACCGTCTTGAAAAAGAACGCGGTGCAACAATAGAATATCCCCAGCTTGTAGAAGCTGCTTTAAAGAATCCCGAAAGCGAAGGCGGAAAGATTATCCGGCAGATTTTGGAGCAGGTAAAGGGTTCTGTGGAGCTTCTGAAAAAGACTCTTCTTGCAGAAGGAATTGCATTTCCTGACAGCATGACGGTTACCGGTGGACAGGCTAAAAACGACAGCTGGATGCAGATTAAAGCCGATGCCCTTGGAATTACGCTTGAAATCTGCAATTGCCCGGATAGCGAACTTACGGGAGATGCATGCGCGGCCTGGACTGGTTTGGGTCTTTATAAGTCGCTGCAGGACGCGGCTAATCACATTGTAAAAGTAACTAAGAGGTTTACTCCGAATGAAAATTTATAAAATTCCTGATGATTTACAGACAATCATCTTTGATATAGATTCTACTCTTTATACAAATGCTGCCTACGCTTTTGAGCAGGTGGACTGTCAGGTGCGTGAATATGCACGTATTACCGGAATGACTGCTGATGAAGCCCGCAAAAAAGTTCTTAATTATAGAAAAGAATTTGCAGCCAAAAACGACGGTAAAAAAGTCAGCCTTGGGAACACTCTTTTGTCTTTTGGAATTCCAATTCAGCAGAGCGTTGAATGGAGAAAAACTCTTCTGGAACCAAAAAACTTTCTTTCTGATGATGAAAAACTAAAAGAAACTTTGGAGGAACTTCAAAAAAAATACAAGCTTATCTGTGTAACAAATAATCCTGTTTTACCGGCTCGCAAAACTCTGGATGCTCTTGATGTAAGTTCTTTCTTTCCAGAAATTGTAGGACTTGATACCTGTTTTAAATCTAAACCTGCGCTGGAGCCATTCCAGAAAGCCTGCGAAATTACTGCAAGCGCGCCAGAAAACTGTCTTGCAATTGGCGACCGCTACGATATGGACATAGCCCTTCCTTTAGAAATGGGCATGGGCGGAATCCTTGTAACTGGTGTAGAAGAAGTTTATACGCTTAACAAAGTATTATAATTTTTCTTGTTTATGACATTTTCCATGCTACAATAGTATTTGACATTTGTAACACAAGGAAGGTTATGATAGGAAAAAGCATAAACTATTACGGTTACGATAAAGAAACATATTACGAATGTGGGAGCATGATTCGGACAATGAACCGTAATCACATTATTGTGATTAATATCTGGTTTTTGATTGTCGATTTTATTTATCTTGTTCTTGCAGCCCTTAATCTCTTTGGGGTAAATCAGGAACGTGTTCCTTTTTATGCTGTTTATCTTGTAATCTCTTTAGTTTTTGCCCTTGTAATAGGTCTTCTTCCAAAATTTTCTGAACGTTACTGCTCTTTCTTTCTATATATAAACATGTTTGTTTTGATGTCTTACGGCATACTTGTTTCTATTGCACATCCATATCTTGCGGCAACGCTTTATCTTATTTTTCTAACTGTAGTTGCTCTTACTTACATTGGTACCATGATAAAGATGTTTTTTTTAACGCTGCTTGCAAGCATCATTTTTTTGATTACTTCCTTTAAGTTTAAGACTTTTTCTATTGCTTATACCGACGCCTATAATATTACAATCGTCTGGATTTTATGTATTGGAATGCATTACATCTTCCAGCGTATGAGGATTCAGCAGTTTGTTTTGCATCAGAGGAATATGCAGATTCAAAATGAGCTGGAAGTAAAATCGAGTTTTGACACTTTGACAGGGCTTTTGAACCGCGGAAGATTTTTTTCGATTGCAGAAGAAATTATAAAGCAGTCTGATCAGGATTATGATTCAAAACTTGCACTTTGTCTTATAGATCTGGATGGATTTAAAGAAATTAACGACAGCCTTGGTCATCAGATGGGAGATAAAGCCATTCAGGTTACGGGACATACCCTCATTAAAAATCTGAATCTTTCAGAGATTTTTCAAAAGCCTATTTCTGAATGGGATTTAAAAAATATGAATTACATTGCAGGACGTCTTGGTGGTGATGAATTTATCACACTTGTCCGCTATAAAGACGATGTTTCTTTTGTGCAGGATGTAATGCAGAAAATCCTAAATAAGTTGAATAAAACGGAAATTGGCGGACTTAAAGATGGGATTCGTGCCAGTATTGGAATTACCATGCTGGAAACAGGTGAACGTGATGTTGATGCGGCTTACAAACGGGCCGATGATACACTTTATATATCTAAAAACGCAGGAAAAAATCAAGTTAGAATCTTTGGAGAGCATGTCCCAAAATTTGGGAAAAATTTTAAGAGGAGTTAGATATGGTAAAAATCCCTCTTATCCACTCATTTTCCAAAAAAGAAAACTGTCTTGAGCTTTTGGAAAACATTGTGGGTGTAATAGAAAGCTGCGACCCAAATCTGGAAGGTCATTCTCTGAATGTAAAGAATCTTACCCTCATGCTTTTTGAAATGCTTCCGTTTACTTATCGTATTCAGATTGATTTGTATCAGCTGTCTCTGGCAGCGCTTCTTTTAGATTTAGGAAAACTTGGACTTCCACGGGAAATTATCAATAAGGCTGGAAAACTTGAAGACAAAGAAAAAAGAATAATGTCTCATCATCCCGAAATTGGTGCAATGATAATAAGCCGCGTAAGAGGATTTAATCAGGTTTCTCAATGGGTAAAATATCATCACGAACGTTTTGACGGTAAAGGAATTTACCACATGAAGGGAAAAAAGATTCCCCTTGAATCGCGCATTTTAGCGGTAGTAGATACTTTTTCTGCCCTTATTATGGACAGAAGCTATAAGTCTTCTATGTCGTACCCCGAAGCAATCTCTGAACTGCGACTTGTTGCAGGAACTCAGCTTGATGCAGAAATTGTGGAATATTTTTGCCGTATTCCGCCTAAAAAAATTGAACGAAGTCTTAATAAGGTTCGGCGAAAGATTGAATCTTTAACATATAACACTAGCGATTTTGAATAAGTGAGGTAAAATATAGTTATGAAAAGATTAATTTTCAAATATCTGATAATTTCTCTCATCTTAATTACGGGATTTTCTTCCTGCGGAAAGAAAAAATCTTCTGTTAATCCTCCAAACGCAACGCTTACCCTTGCTCTTAGAAAGAGTGTGTATTCCGAAGTTATTAAAAAGCAGATTGGAGATTTTGAAAAAGAAAATAATGTTGTCTGTAAAATTCTGGAACTTGAAGAAGATGATCTTCATCAAAAAGTTGCAACGAGCCTTCCAAATTTTGCAGGAAATTATGATTTGTGTATGGTAGACGGTTCATGGGCAGCAGAGTGTAAGGCAAAAAAGATAATGGCAAATCTTTATACTTATGACTATTCGCTTGATGATGACATAATTCCTGCTACAAAAGCAATTTCTATTTTTGATGGCGGACTTTATCTTGTTCCTTTTGGCGGAAATGTTACTGTTCTTCTATATAATAAGCTTTTTGTAAAAGAAGCTGGTTATACTCCAGAAACAATTGAGTCGCTTGAAGATATTATGAAAATCTGCGAGTTTACAAAAAAACGTCATGGTCTTGGCTTTATGTTCCGCGGTGACACAGCAAATAATATTGTTGTAGATTTTCTTCCAATTTTGCGTTCGTTTGGCGGCTGGGTTGTTGATGAAAATAATCGTCCAACTGTAAATAACGCTATTTTTGATGATGCTTTTAATTTTTATATTGAATTGATTAAGACTGGACGTGCAGCTAAAAAAGATGATTTGATTGCGGCAATTGCAAATAAATCAGCTGCTGTGGCAATCGGTTGGCCTGGCTGGTATACACCAACAAATAATTCGTCTATGGATTATATTGCTCTAACAGGAAAACGCTCTAATATAAGTCATGCTTATAACGCAAATATTTACGGAATCTGGACTTTGGGAGTGCCGGAAAACAGTCCGAATAAAGATTATGCTGTAAAACTTTTAAAATACCTGATGGAACCTGAGCGTCAGAAAGCTTCTGTAGAATTTGGCGGTGTTCCTTGCCGTTATTCAAGTTTAAATGATCCTGAAATTCTTGCAAAGTTCCCTCAGTATGATGCAGTACGAAAAGCTTTGGAAAAGGGTGTGTATCGTCCTGTTATGGAACAGTGGACAGATTTTTATAAGATTCTTGGAAAACACATGAATCTTGCAATTCAAGGTCAGGAAACTGTAGAAGAAGCTTTGTTTGATGCTCAAAGAGAACTTGAACTAAAGATTGCAAATAAATAATAATACATAGCGGGTGCTTAAGGCTCCCGCTTTTTTTATGATTACAGTTTCTGATTATTACAAAAATATTTTTGGACAGAAGGTTTATAAAATTGCCGTAGATGCCGGATGTACCTGCCCAAATCGTGATGGAACTTTGGGGCGTGGTGGTTGTATTTTTTGCAGTCAGACAGGAAGTGGTGATTTTATTCCCGGGCGGAATCTTGTGATTGAAGAACAGATAGAAAAGGCAAAGGCTCTTGTAGAGAGTAAGTTTTCCCGTGCGGCAGCTCGCGGAGAAAAGATTTCTAAAAAATTTATAGTTTACTTTCAGAATTTTACCAATACTTACGCCGGTGCGGACGGTGATGAAGGGTGGCTCTTTGCTTTGTTTGAAAAGGCAGTGTCTGCGCCGGATGTTGTGGGAATTGCAATTGGAACACGGCCTGACTGTTTGAGCGAGGAGATGCTGGCCTTTTTAGGGGAACTTAGTGTGCGGACTTTTGTTCAGATTGAATTAGGGTTGCAGACTGCAAATGAAAAGACGGCAGACTATTGCAGGCGGGGATTTAAGAATGAAGTTTATACTAGCGCTGTTGGCAGATTGCATAATGCTGCTGAGAAGGCGGGCGGTAGAATTCACGTAGTTACGCACGTGATTTTCGGGCTACCGGGAGATGGCGCTGACGATATGATGGATACGGTGAAACTGGCGGTGGCTGGCGGCACTGACGGAATAAAAATCACGGTCTTGTACGTGGTAGAAGGCACTGACCTTGCCAAAGAATATCGCGCCGGAAAAATCAAAGCGCTGGAAAAGGAAGAATATTATGACTTACTGCGAAAGGCACTTCCTTTGCTCCCAAATGATATGGTCGTACACCGCCTTACCGGCGATCCGCCCAAGCGCATCTTAATTGCTCCAGAATGGACGGCGGATAAAAAGCGGGTTATGAATGAGATTAAGAAAATGATAGAAAAACTCAATTAACTTACATGCTCAAGTTTATAAAAATTTAATCATGTAGATTTTATCAGCGTAATTTCCTGTGGAAAGTTTGTATCCATGAGGGGTAATGCCTGTTTCTACGAAACCTAGTTTTTTATAAACATGTAAGGCACGCTCATTTGTACTAAAAACATCCAGTTCAAGCTGTTCGAACCCCAAATTTTTTGCATTTTCTTCTACATACTTAATCATTTCTGTCCCTAATCCTAGATTCCAGAACTTTTTTCTTAATCCAATTCCAAGAATACAACGGTGCCTTTCTTTTTTCAGGTCATGAGGTAATGAAATCCCCGTATTTCCTGCAAGTTCACCATCAATATAAGCACAGAACATAAATTCTTTTGGGTTTTCATTTACAGAGCTTATCCAGCGTTCTTCTGCTTTTATATCAGTTAAATCCGTTTCTCCAGGCGAGCGAAGCATAAACTCAGTTTCAATAGAGCAGTCATTTACCAGATGTAATAAATCTAAGGCTTCTGAAGTTGTTGCAGCCCGGAAAAATGCAGATTTGTCATTTTTTAGTCTGATTTCTTTAGTTTTGATTATCATAATTCACCCTTTTTATAGATTAAATCTAGATTGAGAATAAATCTTTTTTGATAAAAAGAATAATTGCAGAACTTATTGAAAATAAAATAAAAAGTATTAAGTAGGCAATCCGAACTCCATAAATATTTGTCATTAGGGTCATAAGCATAAGACTTAAGACTGATGCAATATTTGCTATTGTATTGATTAAAGAAAAAAAACTGCTGATAAATGATTCTGGACTGACTTTTCTTATAATCACATCAAGAAATAAATTATAAATGTTAAATATAACAATTGTTATTGGAAAACAAATAAGAGTAGAAAAATTTCCGGAATAACCGACAAAATAAATTAATGGAATTAAAGCTAATCCAATACAACATGAAATTAAATTAATTTTAATTCTTGAAAATAAAAAAGAGGCAAGTATTCCACAAAATTGAAACAGTAAATATGCAAGTCCAAAATATACAACCGGAACCTGTACTTCCTTGTAAAGAACTTGCCAAAATTGAAAAAAAGGTTGAATGAATAACGCAGAAAAAATTGCTAACAGAAGGACAAAAGGAAGATTTTTATGTTTTATCAGGAGCGAAAAACCAATTTTTAATTCATCATATAACGAACTTTCTTTTTTTGTTTCTGAATCCTGAAAATTCGAATAAGTTAGAATTGAAATTGCAAAGCTGATAAAAAAAAGTGAAAGAGATAAAAAATATATTCTTCCATTCAAAAATTTATACAAAAAGCCTCCCAATACCCCACCTAAAATTGACGAAAAATTTACAGCATACGAAGATTTTATCGAAAAATTTTTAATATCAAGTTCTTTATTTCTATATTCAATGATTACATTTGCCTCAAGTGTTCCTGATTTTAATGCTATACTGCTTCCGTATAAAAAATATGCCAGACAAAGTATTAAGAAATACTCCGAAAACAATCCTATAAGTAAATAAGATATGAACAGAAAAATGATTGAAATTTGATATACGATTTTTCTAGAAAAAATGTCTGAAATGATTCCACTAGGAAATTCAAAAATTATCGAAGTAATCATAAAAATACTTTGAAGCATTGAAATTTTTGTCAGCGTTAATCCTTTTTCTAAAAAATAAATGGTAAGTATTGCATGAGGCAGAGTTCTTCCAAAGTTCCAGAAAAAATCTGCAAGAATAAGTTTTTTTGAATCAGGAGTAAGCAGAGACTGATTTTTGTGCATAGATATAGTCCTTTAATGAAGTTTTTAAATTTTTTGTAGTATGTGTAATTTCGGATGCAGAATTTTGATAATCTAGAAAATCTATAAGTTTATCAGGAAAAAATTGCTCAGGAAGTTTTTCTTTTAATTCATTTATAACCATATTGATTTCAGAATTATCAACGATAGTCTTATGTAAGATATTTTTCTCGAAATTTATTTTGATATTAAATAAGGTTTCGGGACTTGGTTCATTTACTTTTATTATTGAAAAACGTCTTTTAAATGCCTCATCAACAACAAAATATTTGACTTCAGATTGTGTTGTCGCTCCAATGAAGATTAGTTTAGAATCAAGAAGATAAGGTTTTAAAATGTCTGTAATAGAAATTCCTCCTTTTGATTTTCCTAAATCTATAAGGGTGTGAATTTCATCAAAAAAAAGGATTAAATTATTATTGGAAGCATAATCTAATAAGTCGACAACTTTCTGTTCAAAAGCACCTCTGTATTCGCAATTTCCTACAAGTTTTGCACATTCTACAAAAAATATATTATGTAAATTATTTCTTGCTGCAAATTCTTCAACAAGACAAGTCTTTCCAACTCCTGGATTACCAACTAAGAGTATGTTATTTTTGATTTTTTTATTTAATACAATTTTCATTTCCGTTAATTCATTTTCTCGCCCAGAAAAGAAATTTTTTCTATTATTTAAATCAAAGATATATCCACTTTTTTGAAGTAATGCAGGGAGCTTGTCAGGACGTTTGTAAATATGGGTTGCTAATTCATATCTTTCATTTTTCACTTTTTCCAAATATATATCAATTGACTCATATTTTGTTATAATTTTTTTTATTTCAGACTCATCTGCTGATTCAAATTCTTGGAATTTGATAACACGGTATTTTTTACTTAGATCTCTTTCTGATATTGCATTTAAGATAGATTCGTCACAAGTTTTATTTTGCATAATCGACATAATTTATTACCCATGTGTTTGTATTTATATAATATCTTCTTTCAAGCAAAGAAGTTTGAGTGAAGCCTGTTAAAATTTTCAGGATTTCTATTGCAACAAATTGTGATGCAAATCCATTATATGGGTCACATATTGAAGCAACAAAATTTTTATTTATGGATTCCAGTTGGTCATCATATGAAACCTTTTCTTGTTTGAAGATATCTGAATAAGTTCTTGTTTTATTTGGAATAAGATATGGACCCACTAAAATTTGATAGTGATGGAATGGTCCATACATTAACCATGGAATATTATTTTTCTTCGTATAATCATCTGTAAAGTATTGTATTTTTCCTCTTGGAGTATCTGCACATAGAATCAAAAGACTGATATTTTTATGTGCATTTAAAAATGAATAGTCTTCTTCACTTTCGATATGAACATTGTAAGTTGTGATTTTTATATTGGAATTATATTTTTTTAATTTTTCTTCCGCCACAGACATTTTTAATTTTCCAATATCTTCTTCACTATATAAAACCTGTCTGCTTGTGTTACTCAGTTCAATAGAATCGTAATCAACTAAAATTAATTCTTCGACTCCGATTGAAGCTAAGGTTAGTGCTAAATGACTTCCTGTACCTCCAATACCAACTATGCAGATACATGAATTGCAAATTTTTTTTTGCATTTCTATAGACTGATAATACTCAACGCCAGATAAAGAATTAAAAGATGAAATTTGGCGTTTATATTTTTCTAATTGATATGATGAAAGTTCAGAAGATTTTTCTTCAATATATTCTTTCAAAATATTATTTGTTCTCAAAAGTTCAAAAATTTCTTGAAACTTGCCTTCTGATATGTAGTTTTTTTCATTTACTAGAGTAAAAGCTTCTTCATATGAAGTTGGTTTTGAGAATATATCCAATAAAGTTAGAAGCTCTTCTTCCCCTTCTTCTACATGAATAGTTTCCTGACTTGTAATTGTTATAATTAATCCGTCTTCAATTGTTCGATGACAAAGTATAGAATTATTTAGTATATATTTCATATTTTCTCCGTTTAGTTCCCCCTTTCAATTTCATATTTTTGAAAGGGGGAAATGTTTTGTTAATTAATTACAAACGCTCATGGATGCTGTGATATCATTAACTTGAACATCGATTTCAGTTTTGATCCTAATCATACATACCTCCTTAATTTTTATTTATTTCTTTTATGCATAAAAGACAGTTTAAGAGTGATTCATTATTGTCCTAAAGTACTGTTGCTTGTGATACATCTTGACTGGTCGCTGATTTCGCATGTTGAATTTTGAGAGTCTTCTTTAATATCAGAATAAGCATTGCTACAAGCTGATAAAGAAATTGTGAGTGCAAATAATGCGGTCAAAACAGTAATAAAAATAAACTTTTTAATAAAACACCTCTTAGTTTTTTTATTTAAAAGTTTAATTGAAACTGAGGTGGAAAAACATAACGTTTGAAGAAAGTTTTAAAAATTTAAAAAAATATTTTATCTGAATAAGCAGGAAATGATGAATTGAAATCTTGTTTTATCATTTCGATATCTGATTCTCTGCCCATTAGTTTTAATAGAGAAATTGACTGTTTTACATAATTAATTCCGGAGTCTTCTTCATTTAGGCATAATGAGAGGAATCCTAAATTATATGTAAGGATAGGAAGAGGGGATAATTTTCCATATTTTATACAGCATTCAACGCCCTTTTTTGCATATATGAAAGCCTTTTTGAATTGTTTTTGTTCTGCAAGCCAGGCTGTAAGATTGTCTGCAATAACAGGATATTGTTTTGCATATTCTTCAATTTCAATTTCGTGGGTAGAAAAATAATTTTCAATTTTCAACAGAAGTTCTATGCCTTTTGTTTTTTGATTCTGCATGTAATGCGTAATTGCAATATTATTAAGAATTACCAGTTCAAAAACTGTAAGAAGATTTTTAGAAAAATCTTTTGAAGTATCATATTCAGGAAAAGTCTGCTTTAGTGATTCTGATAAGATTTCAAAGGCTTCAGACGCTGCTAATTTATTACGCTTCAATTCTGAAACAGCCTTTGCAAATAAATAAAACTGATTTTCTAATTTATCCATAGTTTCAGAACATGATGCGTAATTTAAAAGTAATTCATCAATATTGTAGTTTGAATTTGCGAATGAACTTGCAACTTCTCGTTCTATCTGGCCTCTGATAAATTCCGCTGTTGTTACCGGAATGTTGAAAGCAATTGCAGAACTTCCGAGTCTGCTCATTAAGGCTTCAAAAAGTTTTTTTGTTGGATTTTGTCTGCAGCATTCGATTTTAGATAATGTTGGAGGTTCGCAAAGTCCTTCGCATAAAATTTCCTGCGAAATTTTTTTTCGTCTGCGAAGTTCACGAATCATCTGGCCAGCATTGTACATCGGCATATTTATATATTAAAAGAATTGCAGAATTATTTCAAATTGGGCTCTTATTGCAAAAACTCCCTCATAATTTTATTATATAGGCGTGAACTTAGACTGCTTGCAGCTGAGATTTGCGTGTGGCTGGTGACGGCCGTTTGTTTTTTAATACATCTAAATTATAGACATGATCCAATGGAGGACAGGTACTATGACAACTCTTGATTTCCCAAAGTGGAAAAGTGAAAATCGTAAAATTTCTATGGTCACTTGTTATGATTCGACATTTGCGCGGATTATTAACGATTCGGACATTGACTGCATTCTGATTGGCGACAGCGCTTCAATGGTAATGCATGGCGAAAAGACTACTGTTCCTGCAAAAATGGAATGGATGGTTGAACATACCCGCAGTGTTCGTAATGGTGCACCTGATAAATACATTGTTGCAGATATGCCGTTTTTGACTACACGTAAGGGCATTGAATATGCAACTGACTGTGCCGGTCAGCTCTTAGTAGCTGGTGCAAACTCTGTAAAAATTGAAGGCATGTATGGCCAGGAAGACGTTGTTGCTCATATTGTTCAGAGTGGTATTCCTGTAATGGCACACTTGGGGCTTACTCCTCAGTTTTATAATGCTTTCGGCGGGCACAAGATGCAGGGTAAAACAGAAGAAGCAGCAGAAAAAATAATTGAAGAAGCAAAAATTGCTGAAAAACTTGGCTGCTATGCAATTGTTCTGGAATGTATTCCAGCGGCCCTTGCAGCAAAAATCACTAAGGCTGTTTCAATTCCAACTATTGGAATTGGTGCTGGTGTTGAATGCGACGGTCAGGTTCTGGTTTTGTTTGATATGCTTGGCATGAGCGGATTTAAGATTCGTTTTGTTCGCCAGTATTTGAACGGACTTGAATTGATTAAGGGTGCGCTTAATCAGTACAGTGCGGATGTGCATGAGGGAGCATTCCCTAGTGGTGACGAGATAAAGTAGAGGTATAGATATGAAGATTATAAAGACTGTTGAAGAATTTAAGGAAATTAGAAAAACTTTTGGTGATAAGAGCGTTGGTTTTGTTCCGACTATGGGCGGATTGCATGACGGTCATCTTTCATTAATGAAACGGGCTATTGCAGAAAACGACATTAGTGTGGCAAGTGTTTATTTGAATCCGACCCAGTTCAACGACAAAAAAGATCTGGAAACTTATCCTGCTAACTTTGCTGATGACTGTGCGCTTTTGGAAAAGGCCGGCATTGATTATCTTTTTGCGCCTACTTATCCGGTTATGTATCCGGATGACTACAAATATATGCTGACAGAAAAGGACTTTAGTAAGGAATTGTGCGGTGCTAAGCGCCCTGGCCATTTTGATGGTGTTTTGACCGTTGTAATGAAGTTCTTTAATATTGTTCGTCCTACACGCGCTTACTTTGGTGAAAAAGACTTTCAGCAGTATAAACTTCTGGATGGAATGGTTAAGGCATTCTTCCTTGACGTTCAGCTTATTCCTTGCCCGATTGTGCGAGAGGCAAATGGACTTGCAATTTCAAGCCGCAACAGAAAGTTGAGCCCTGCAGGTCTTGCACTTGCACCAAAATTCCATGAGATTTTAGCAGGCGGCGGCTCAGAAGAAGAAATAGCTAAAAAGCTTGAAGCAGCTGGATTTAAGGTAGATTACGTTACTAAGAAAGATAACCGCTTGTATGCGGCAGTATTCCTGGAAGAAGTAAGATTGATTGATAATATAGCAATTTAGATTGTGATGCAAAAATAGCGCGAGGGAACATAGCGCAGGGCAAAAACATTCTATTTTTGGCGCCGCGTTAGCGGCTGTTCCAATAGTTTCATACCAAAAATAGCATGTAGCGCCTTATGGCGCGGTTTTGACCTGTGCTATGTGAGCGGGAGCTATTTTTGCTTTGGAAGGTGGATGCTTATGGGAAAGAATATTTTATTACATGTTACTGGTTCAATTAGCTGCTACAAGGCGTGTGCGCTTACAAGCTTGCTTACAAAAAACGGCTATAATGTGCGCGTAATTGCCAGCGAGGATGCGCTTAAATTTGTTGGAGCTGCAAGTTTTGAAGGACTTAGTCACAATAAACTTGAAACTTCTATGTTTGGAAATGATGATCCTATTCCTCATATTCATATTGCGCAGAACTGGGCAGATTTGATTATTTCTTATCCTTGTAGTGCAAATACAATTAACCGTCTTGCTGCTGGGCTTGCTGACGACCTTTTTGGCGCAGTTTGCCTTGCAAATAATTTTGAAAAACCACTTTTGATTGCGCCTGCCATGAATACAAATATGTTCCGTCATCCTAGTGTTCAGGAAGGCCTTAAAAAGCTCGAAGGCTGGGGCGCTCAGATTCTTCCTTGTGGTGAAGGCGAGCTTGCCTGTGGAACCACTGGGGTGGGAAGACTTTTGGAACCAGCGGAAGCATTGGAATTTATCGAAAAAGCGCTTTCTTAAAAAGAAGGGGAAAAGTATAAAAAGGCGGGTGGGAGCAGGGCGTTTTGCAAAAACACTCTGGTTGTTGTGACCGCGTGAGCGGTCAGTATTATAGTTTCTTTGTAACAACCAGCGTGTAGCGCCTTATGGCGCGGTTTTGCAAAATGCCCTGTGACCGGAAGCCTTTTTATAGGTGGACGCATTTATTAATGAGGTTGTATGAAAGTATTAATTACTGGTGGTGGTTCAGAAGAACTGCGATGGTCGTAAGGTTTGTGAACAAATGATAGTTTACTTAACCATCGCTTAACCTTTTGCTTTGCAAAAGGTTGTACAATGAGGTTTTATGAAAATATTAGTGACAGGTGGAGGGTCAGAAGAACCCATAGATAATGTCAGGGCTGTGACAAATTTTTCTACCGGACGTACTTCTGCTTTTCTTGCTGATTTTTTTGCTTCGCAGGGGCATGATGTTACCGAAATTGTTTCTGAACGGGCGGTAAAGTCAGAAAAGGCACGGCTTTTGACATATAAAACTTTTGCACAATTGGCAGAAACCCTGGAAGCTGAATGCCGTAACGGTTCTTACGATTTAATAGTTCATGCGGCAGCAGTAAGTGACTACTCGCCATATGAACTTGTAGTTGATGGAAAAACTTATGCCTGTGGAGAAGTAAGTAAAGTGCCGGCAGGAGCGGAGCTTTGGGTACGGATGAAGAAGAACCCAAAACTTGTGGACAGTCTGAAACTTTGGGCGGGAGATAAGACCTGTGTGTTTGCATTTAAACTCACAAGTAACGCGAGTCCAGAAGCCAGAAAACTGGCGGTGGAGAAGATACTTACAGCCCATCAGAATAAAAATCTTGTGCCTGACTTTGTTGTTTCAAATGATTTGAGCGAGATTAAGGGTGACGTTCATAAGTTTAAGATTTTGAACCGTTCGCTTGAAGTGGCAAAAGAGGGTGAAAGTTTGAACGGGCTTGCCCAGGCGATTTTAACGCTTTGCATAGAACATGACTCGCTCTGACCGGCGAGCCTTCACAAGAGAGGAAAAATGACACTAACAGTTGATGTTGGAAATACACAGATTACGGGCGGACTTTTTGAGGACGGAAAACTTGTGCTTCAGTTCCGCCAGACAACCAGCGCGCGTACGACTTCTGATGAAATCGGGCTGTTTTTTCGCTCGGTGATTCGCGAAAACGGCTTTCGCTGGCAGAAGGTTGAACAGATTGGCGTGTGCAGTGTTGTGCCGTCAATTAATTATTCACTTTCCAGCGCTTTTGCAAAATATTTTTATCAGAAGGCGCTTTTTATTCAGGCGGGTATTAAGACTGGGCTCAAGCTCAAGTATGCCAACCCTAAAGAAATCGGTGCCGACCGTATTGCCGCTGCTATTGGAGCTATGTCTCTGCATCCTGGTAAAAATCTGATTGTAATTGATATGGGCACGGCTACCACAATCGACGTTGTTACTGCGGAAAAGGAATATCTTGGCGGTGCAATTATGCCGGGCATGAAAATCAGTGTGGAAGCGCTTGCGAGCGGAACGGCTAAACTTCCGATTGTAGAAATTGCCAAACCTGAACGAAGCTGTGGAACTTCAACAATTGAAGCAATTCAGTCTGGACTTTACTGGGGAAATCTTGGTGCCGTAAAGGAGCTTACACATCAGTTTGAGCAGACTGTTTTCAAAGGTGAAAAACCTTATATAATTGGAACAGGTGGTTTTTCGCGCATTTTTGGTGATGATGACCTGTTTGACGAAATGTGCCCAGAGCTTGTGCTCCTTGGAATTAAAAAAGCATTGGAATTAAATTTAGATAAATAAAATGTCAACTTTGCTTGCAAAGTTAAAAAGCAGCCTGTCAGAACTGATGTTGCAGTTTGATTTTTAGGCTGTGAAAATTTGTAGAGGACGAATATGGATATTACAGTTTTAAAAGCAAAACTTCACAGAGCGACTGTTACAGACGCAAACTTAAATTACGAAGGTTCAATCAGTATTGATACAGAGTTGTGCAAGGCAGCCGGCATGCACAACTGGGAAAAAGTCGATATTCTGAACGTCAATAATGGTGAACGCTTTTCAACTTACATCATTCCAGGCAAAAAAGGCGAAATCTGTCTGAACGGCGCTGCTGCCCGTAAAGCCTGTGTTGGCGACAAAGTAATTATCGTAACTTACACTACAATCGACGAATCTAAAGCCGACACCTGGCAGCCAAAAGTTGTTCTACTGGATAACGATAATTCGATTAAGGGAATTAAATAATTAGAAGTCTCTTGCCGGCAGCTACACGCCTGCCGGCGCTGCTACAAT
>JAILHD010000156.1 GCA_024696155.1 Treponema sp.
AAATCCTAAGAAGATTATGATTTTGGGCGGTGGTCCTAACAGAATCGGACAGGGAATTGAGTTTGACTACTGTTGTTGTCATGCCGCTATGCAGTTGAAAGAACTCGGTTACGAAACAATCATCGTAAACTGTAACCCAGAAACTGTATCTACAGACTATGACACTTCTGATAAATTGTACTTTGAACCAGTTACAACTGAAGATGTTCTTCAGATTTACGAAAAAGAAAAGCCATTTGGAGTCTGTCCACCAAACTGTACGATAACTCCAAATGGCTTTTCTTTTTCATAAATCTGAAGAACATCCTCAGTTGTAACAGGTTCAAAGTAAAGCTTGTCTGATGTGTCGTAGTCTGTAGAAACAGTTTCTGGGTTACAGTTTACGATGATTGTTTCGTAGCCCATTTCCTTAAGCTGCATTGCTGCATGACAGCAGCAGTAGTCAAACTCAATACCCTGACCGATTCTGTTTGGACCACCGCCCAAAATCATAATCTTCTTAGGATTTGTAGTTGCAGGAGCCTTATCTTCTGCATTATATGTTGAATAATAGTAGTTAGCATTTTTTACACCAGAAACAGGAACTGCAAGCCAGGCTTCTTTAATTCCAAGTTCCTTGCGGCGGTTACGAATATCCTTTTCAGAAACCTTTAAGATTTTGCTCAAATATTTGTCGCTAAATCCGTCCTTCTTAGCCTGAATCAAAAGCTTGTCCTCAGGAACGCGTCCAGGATTCTTAAGCATTTCCTCTTCAAGGTCAACAAGCTCCTTCATCTGCTCGAGGAAGTACATTTTTACGTATGTAATGTCGTGCAATTTTTCCAAAGAAACACCCTTACGGATTGCTTCATAAAGCTGGAAGTAGCGCTCGCTGCTGGCTGTCTTAAGCATTTCACAAAGCTCATCTGCGCTCTTGCGGTTGAAGTCCTTAGCAAAGCCAAGACCAGAGCGGCCATTTTCAAGACCACGGATAGCCTTCTGGAAGGTCTCTTTGAAGGTCTTACCAATAGACATTACTTCACCAACAGCCTTCATAGAAGTTCCAAGAGAGTCTTCTACACCGCGGAACTTTTCAAAAGCCCAGCGTGCAAACTTCAATACAACGTAATCTCCATCAGGAGCTCCACCCGGAGTATATTTTTCAAGAGTTCCATCACGCCAGTAAGGGATTTCGTCCAAAGTCATTCCGCTTGCAAGCTTTGCAGAAATCAAAGCAATAGGGAAACCTGTAGCCTTAGAAGCAAGGGCAGAAGAGCGCGAAGTTCTAGGGTTAATCTCAATAATAACTACGCGGCCAGTCTTAGGATTGTGAGCAAACTGAACGTTTGTACCACCAATTACGCCGATAGATTCAACAATCTTAAAGGCGTCTCTCTTAAGTCTCTCTTCAAGTTCCTTATCAATAGTCATAAAAGGAGCCGAACAGAAAGAATCACCAGTGTGAACACCAACCGCATCAATGTTTTCAATAAAACAGATAGCAATCATCTGATTCTTAGCATCGCGAACAACCTCAACTTCAAGCTCTTCCCAACCAAGAATCGACTCTTCAATCAAACACTGGTGAGTCATAGAAAGGTCAAGACCGTTAGAAACAATAGTGCGAAGCTCTTCAACATTGTAGCAGAAACCGCCGCCCTGGCCGCCCATAGTATAAGCAGGACGAACAACAAGAGGGAAGCCAATTTCTTCAGCAATCTTTTCAGCGCCTTCGATTGTATGACAGATTCCAGAGCGAGGAGTATCAATTCCAAGCTTCTGCATAGTTTCCTTAAAGATTTCACGGTCTTCACCACGCTCAATAGCGTCAAGATTTACACCAATAACCTTTACACCGTACTTATCAAGAACGCCGGCCTTGTTCAATTCCATAGCCATATTCAAACCAGTCTGACCACCAAGGTTTGGAAGCAAAGCATCAGGGCGTTCCTTTTCGATAATCTGAGAAAGACGCTCAACATTAAGCGGCTCAATATAAGTTGCATCAGCCATAACCGGATCAGTCATGATTGTAGCAGGATTCGAGTTTACCAAAACAATCTTGTAGCCCTGTTCCCGCAAAGCCTTACAAGCCTGAGTTCCCGAATAGTCAAATTCGCACGCCTGACCAATAACAATCGGTCCCGAACCAATAATCATAACCTTATTGATGTCTTCTCTTTTCATCTATTTATACTCCTATTAAAACCAACTTTATTTGAGGAGGGCGGAGCCCCGCCCTACGCTCGCACTACATTACTCGCTACCCCACCCAGCGGGGGCAACCCCCGCAACGCCCCTAAAGAAACCAAGCCACCCAAAACAATGGGTTGACCTGCGCGCGAAGCAAGTCAGGTCGAAGCTGGTTTATAAGGCGCCGCAAGGCGTCCTTATATGTTCAAGTTAAGCGGCGGCAGGCTCGACCTGTCGTCCGCTTGAACAAAAAAAAAGCGAACTCCTTAAAAAGAATTCGCCATAAAATTCACAAATAAAAATGAAAACACCCTTTAGCAGTTTCGAGAATCAAATTGTTTACCACAAGTTCTGTTTTCATACTAAAGTAGTACATTATCAGAAATCAGCTTTTTATTCTAGTAGTTCTCAATTAACTTTAAATTACAATTTTCTTTATAGTAGTCTCTTTCACTTATAAATTCTTTTACTACATGAAAATAATATGTAACTTTTAAATTTTAAATTTGTTTTTTCTCAATAGTGATTTTACAATCAAAAAAAAGTGAGGTCTTTATGAAAATTTCAAAAAGTGTTTTTATGATTCTGGGACTGTCTTTTTTACTTTTTTCATGTACTCAAGAATTAGACCAGTCTATCAAATTTCTTCCTATTTCCAGCTCTTCCAGCCAGGATACTGCCAGCCTAACAATTGAGCTAGAAGAATCATCCCGTTCTGTTTTAACATCTTCCATTAGCCAAGCAGTAATTACAATTTCCTCTTCCGACATGACTACAATTACGCAAAGCATTTCTGATTTAGAAGATGGAAGTGGCAGAGTTACTATCGATGATGTTCCAATAGGAAACAACCGAGTAATCACAGTTCAAGCCTATTCAAAGAGCGCCAAACTAAACGGAATGTGCCTTTCTGCTGTCACAGATATTTCTGCCACAAACAGCATAAGCATTGACTGGAACAGCACTGCACTTGGCAATGTCTATCTTTCTCTTCTAGACCTAGGCGTTGATATAGCAAACCTTACTTCAGCGCAGGAAACTGCCCTAGCCAATTCCGTACCAGAAAATACAAACGGGCTTTTAGTTAATTCTGCCTCAATCGCAAATGATTTTTATAACTCCAACAATTATTCAACTTCTGCCCTCAGCTCAGCTTC
>JAILHD010000105.1 GCA_024696155.1 Treponema sp.
TGAACGCCATCGCAAGAAACACAAGTTGGAACAATCTGAAGTTCGTGACCGAAAGATGGCTCAAAAAGTGGACGCATTGGGCGGTCGATAAGGCGGCTAACCAAGATTTCCTTGTCCTTAGGACGACCTTCGCGTTTTACAAAACCGCCAGGGATTTTTCCGGCAGCATAGAATTTTTCGTTGTACTCAACAGTTACAGGAACGAAGTCCTGACCTTCTGTAACAGCAGACGAAGCACAAATAGTTGCAATAATAGCGGCTCCGCCCCACTGAGCGTAAACACATCCATTAGCCTGTTTACCGATTTTTCCAGTTTCGAGGATGAGATCGGCATCTCCAAGTTTGTAGGTTACTCTTTCTACAGACATAAATTTTACTCCTACATACGTCACTACATCCGACGCATGCTTTTTTCTATTTATTAGTTACACTAATATTCAAAATAATAATACTTCATTTTAAGCCATAACAACCATTTAATCAATGGATAAATCAGGAGGGAGGAGCCCCTCCCTGCGGCCGCACTTCGTTGCTTCCTACCCACCCTGCGGGGAGTTCCCCGCAACGCCCCCCTTCGAACCGTTAAAAAAGAAAAACCGCCCGATGTACGAGCGGCCTTTTGAAAGAATTAAGTCTACTTGCGGAGACCAAGTTCTTTGATGAATGCACGGTAACCTTCAAGGTCTGTGCGTTCAAAATAGCGGAGCATCTTACGACGCTGACCAACTACCTTAAGAAGAGCACGTTTACCACAAGCGTCCTTTGGGAACTCTTTTGAGTGTGCTGTAAGCTGTGCTACACGCTGAGTAAGCAAAGCGATCTGTACTTTTACGTTACCAGTGTCTGTGTCTTTTGCACCGTACTGTTTTACGGTTGCGGCAGTTGTTTCTTTTGAAAGTGCCATTATGGAACCCCTTAAAAATATTATTATCTGCATAGGCGAAAAACTTTGCAGGTCAAATCCCGGGTTTCTGGGAAGAAATCACAAAGTAAATCGTATTAACAGATTTGTATATATTATAGAAATAAATAATTTAAATCAACACAGTTAAAAAATCACTGCATCAAGATTACTCTGAACATCAAAAATTAATTCATTGTCTGTAATCTCAAGACGTATTGAATTATAATTTTTGTCCTTTACATGATAAATTCCAGCTGGAGGGAGTACCTGATCAATTTCTGATTTTGTAATTACAAGATTTTTATCTGAACGCTGAGTGCATTTTTTAAGAGAAAGCATATAAGGACGATTAAGAAGTTCTGTTGCTGTAGAAAAAAATCCTTTTTGAATCATAGAACGGATATAAGAAGAACTAATACGTTCAGAATCATTTTTTTCCTGATTATACAAAACCTGAGCAACAAAAGTTGTTTTTACATTATTTTTCTCTGCCCAGTATTTTATAGCGGTCATATCAGTTGCACCTTTGTACCCGCAGCGGAAATCTTCACCTTCGCATAGACATCGCAAATTGCATACATTTTTTAAGATAGAAAGAAAATCATGCCCACTGATTTTAGATATGTCATCTGTAAATTCAAGAACGATTGCAAATTTTATACCAAGATCTTCCATAATAGAAAGTCGCTGTTCTAACGTGGAAATATCACCAGCATAATCTGAAGAATGTTTATAAAGAGGAAGAGGTCGATTAAAAGTCACTACACCAGGAAGAACTTTTTCTTTATTACACATTTCTACAAGGGCAGAAATAATTTTACGATGACCAAGATGCAGTCCGTCAAAACTTCCTATTGTAATTCCGCTACCTGCCAATAGTTCCAGCGGAGATTCCTCTTTTGAAATAGAATTCTGAATATCTTTCCACGAGTACAAAATCATAGAGTAAGTATAGCGTATTTTAAGCAAAAAAAAAGTCCTGCGGAACCTACCGCAGGACAGGGGTAACAACTTTATTAGTTGCATAATGGAATATGATTGCTCAATCTTTTTTCAGAGCTACGTTTCTGATAAGATTGTTGTCAGAACTATAAGCAACCACATCTTTTAAGCTGCCTGTTTTAAGCGGGAGAATTACGATTGAGTTTTCTGCGCCAGAAACAACTATCATCGTAGAATTCAAGCCGGTTGCAACCTTCATAGAATCCGACATTCTCATTCCGACCTTTACAGGACTCCAAGAGCCGTCTTTTTCTCTATACGTAACCTTACCGGAAACGGCTCTTACAATATAATTCTGCTCTGCACAAAGAGCAAAACCAAACAAACATAAAACGGCACATAAGGAAATAAATTTCTTCATCTTCCCTCCCAGAAAGAAAATTTGTTCCCATTTTTTTTCGTAACATTTTGTTTTATGTGTCAAATTTAATTATAAGGCAGTTTTTTCAAATTGCAAGAAAAATCGTAGAAAAAAGTGTGAAGTTAAAACAAAAAAGCCGGCAGCTACCTACTTTCCCGCTGAAGAGCAGTATCATCGGCGTAAGAGAGCTTGACTTCCGTGTTCGGTATGGGAACGGGTATTGCCTCTCCACTATGGCCACCGGCATTTATTACCAGATTAA
>JAILHD010000019.1 GCA_024696155.1 Treponema sp.
GTACCGCACATCATAATCTTGGTTCAAATAATTACACTCTGCTTGAGTTTACAAAGTAGGCATTTATGGCAAAATTATATATTTCAAAACCTGTCTGCTGGGCTCCCGGAGTTACAGAAGAAGCCTTGTGGCAGGACTGGAAAAACGGAAAAATCTCTATTCAAAAAACGACAGAGGCTCCTGCAATTTCTTTTACATCGCCTTTATTCCGCCGCCGTTTAAGCCAGATTTGTAAAATGGTAATTCAGGCAGTTCACGATATTATTGAACAAACTTCCTGCGGTGACATCAAACAGATTTTTGTTTCAACTTATGGCGACATTAAACGCCAGTTCGACGTAAGCCGCCAAACCCTTGTTGATAAAGAAATTTTACCGGCATCGTTTTCTTATTCAGTTTTTAATGCTCCAATTGCACTTGCTTCTCTTGCATGCAAACTTAAAAGCGGATATTCAGTGCTTTTTCCTGCAGAAAATAATTTTAAAGATGCATTTACAACAACTGCAGCACCAGTTTTATGCGGCGATGAAAAATCTCAAATTTTTGTTTACGCAAACGAACTGATTCCAGAAGAATATAAAGGGCATTTTTGTGCCACAGCTCCAGATGGAACTGATTTGAACGAACCTTTTGTTTTTGCAGCAGTAATTTCAGGAGAAAAAAGCGGCATCTGCAATCACGAAGTAGATTTAGAAAACAGTGATTTAACAACTCCACAAGCATTCTTAAAGGAAATTCTTTAATGAAGAAGTTTTTTGCCGTTCTGCTGACATTTACTTTTTGCTTTTTTGCACACTCGCGAAGTTTTAATCAGTATATATGGAACGGAGTTCCCGGAATGTACTACCACCGGGTTCTTGCACAGGTCAGCATTCCAAAAAATCCAAATGGCACTGTAGTAATAATCTGCTCGGGCGGAAGTTACCATCACCTGGACATATTAAACGAAGGTATTCCAACTCAAAAATGGTTTAACCAGCAGGGAGCAAGCGCAATAATCCTTCGCTACAGAACCGCAAACCGAGGCTACCATTCGCCGGCAATTATGCAGGATGTAGAACGCATGGTAGAACTTGTTCGCAATGCCCCGGAAAATTACGGCGCGAACAGAGGGAATCTTAAACTAGGATTGATTGGTTACAGCGCGGGGGGCCACCTTGTAACCTGGGCGGGAGCAAACCTGCATCCTGATTTTGTAATTCCCGTTTACCCCGTTGTAACAATGGAAGAAGATATAGGTCACCGCTGGTCACGCAAAAGCCTGATTGGAAGGCATCCAGCAGAAGAAGCTCGTATTCAATTCAGCATGGAAAAACAGATTCCAAAGAATATGCCCCCTACCTACTTAGTAGCTTGCCATGACGATCCTGTTGTAATTTTTGAAAATTCAGTCCGACTTGCCCACGCTCTTGAACAGGCCGGTACAGATTACAAATTTACAGATTACCCGTGGGGCGGCCACGGCTTTGGAATGAAAAACTGCAAATTCCTTCGCACCTTCCACTGGAACCAGGACCTTTTACTTTGGCTAAAAGAAAGAGATTTTTTATAGAAGATTTTTACTTTGACCAGACTCTAAATCCAGCCCTAAGAGGAAAGTTTACAAGATTTAAATCAACGTCATCCGCAGAAAAAAAAATCTGCGGAGCCCAGCCCGCCTGAACAAAGAATTGCAAATGCGAAAGTGCAAAGGCATTAAAGCCAAGGTAGAAGGCATTTTCTAAAATCACTTTGTCTTCTAAAAAATCATAACCAGCGCATAGATCAGGCATATAAAAAAAGTTCAGGGCTTTAAAAAGATTGATGTTTCCCGCGCAAAAGCCAATACCTGCCAGTGCGCCTTTTACCCCGCTGTTTTCAAAAGTTAGGTCGCCAGTAAAAATAAAAGGGATGGTGTCTGCCGCATAATCAAGACGGACACCATAATCCACATCATCAAAATTCTGATTAAGAAAAAATGCCCCGCTTGCGCCAAATCCACCAGCGCTCAAAACAGGGGCAATTAAAATAAGAAAGCAAAGGCTTAAAAAAGATTTTTTCATGCCTATTTAATTGTTTTACAAATAATTCCGCCGCCAATAATCACGCCGTCTTTATACAAAACTGCAGACTGACC
>JAILHD010000063.1 GCA_024696155.1 Treponema sp.
CCAGTCTGGAGTGGAATGTTGTGAGACTTACAGCCTTCTGCAAGAGCCTGTGCATTCTTTACAACCTGCTGTGCCCAAGCCTGGTAAGCTGGTGTGCGAGCCTCTTTGAAAGCAATTGCCTTTGCTGCCATAACGTGTCCGAGTGGACCACCGAGTACCATAGGACATCCTTTGTTTACGTAGTCTGCAAATTCTTTTTTACAAAGAATCATAGCACCGCGAGGACCGCGCAAAGTTTTATGAGTTGTAGTTGTTACAATGTCTGCCCATTTTACTGGATCGTAGTCGCCTGTGAAAACTTTACCTGCAACAAGACCTGCGAAGTGAGCCATATCTACCATGAGAACTGCTCCGCACTTGTCTGCAATTTCGCGGAAGCGTTTGAAGTTGATTTTGCGTGGGTAAGCAGAGAAACCTGTCAAAAGAATGAGAGGGCGAACTTCCATAGCCTGCTTTTCGATTGCATCGTAATCGAGAAGTCCAGTTTCCTTATCAACTCCGTATGGGTGAGATTCAAACATACGTGCAGAAACGTTCATTTTATAACCGTGAGTAAGGTGACCACCACAAGAGTAGTCCAGACCCATCAATTTCTGGTTTCCGAACTTCTTGCGGAGAGCATCGAACTGTTCGTCTGTAAGGTCGTTCAAAGATTTTACACCAAGCTCTTCGAGAGTTGGAGTTTCAACCTTTGCGGAAAGGATTGCCCAGTAAGCAACGAGGTTTGTATCAGCACCAGAGTGAGGCTGAACGTAAGCGTAGTCAGCACCAAAAAGAGCCTCAGCTTCACGAGCTGCAGTATTTTCAACAGCATCGATATTTACACAACCGCCATAGTAACGGTGCTCAGGATATCCTTCTGCATATTTATCTGTAAGTAAGTTACCCATAGCAGCCTGAACGTTAAGAGAACAATAGTTTTCACTTGCTACAAGCTTAAGGTGACTTCTCTGATTTTCAAGTTCATTTACAATTGAAGCAGCAATATCTGGTCCAACAGCAGCAACCTGCTGAAGATTAGCCACATAGGCAGTCATAGCGGCAGTAGGTTTTCCACCGCAACTTGCAAGATAATTTTCCAATGGTGTTGGCATAGTCACAACTCCTGATTTTTAAGAATAATTAAGAGATTTTAGCGTAATTAAAGAAAATATGGAAGTATAAATAAAAAAACCGCAAGACTGTGGTCAGCCTTGCGGAAAATTTATTTAGAGGAGAATTTGTATCTTACTTAGATCTTAACACGGCGAGCACGTACGTCGAACAATACGGCAGCAATCAAAACAGCACCACGAACGATGTACTGCAAAGAAATACCTACACCCATAAGGTTCATACCGTTTGTCAAAGAAGACATAACAAGCGCACCAATCATTGTTCCTGTAACTTTACCAACACCACCAGATGCCGAAGTACCACCAACGTAGCTAGAAGCAATAGCATCCATTTCGAATGCGTTACCAGCTGTTGGAGTAGCAGACTGAAGACGAGCAGCAAACAATACACCAGCAAGACCAGCGAGCATACCCATGTTACAGAATACGAACATCAAAATCTTTTCTACTTTAATACCAGAAAGCTGAGCAGCTTCGCGGTTACCACCTACAGCGTAGATGTGACGTCCAAGAACTGTGTTGTTTGTGATGAAGTGATAAATACCAAGTACAACAAGTACGATTACGATTGTCCAAGAAAGACCATGGTACTGAGCCAATTTTGTTGTAAAGAACAAAATTAATACAGCCATAAAGAACAACTTAGCAATGAACAATGTTTTTGGGCTGTCAGAAAGACCATATTTTGCTTTGTTAGCGCGAGCTTTGATTTCAGAACCAATAAGACATCCAACAAGAGCAATACCAAGAATCATTGTAAGAATATGAATGTCGTGTTCACCACCAATATCAGGAATAAATCCGTTACCAAGAGCGTTGAAAGTTTCGTTCTTAATGATGATTGTACCTGTAGAACCAGTTACCAAAAGCAAAGCACCACGGAAGATGAACATACCAGCAAGTGTTACAACGAATGGAGGAACCTCACATTTTGCAACAAGAAAGCCCTGATATGCACCAACAAGAATACCAATTACCATTGCCGCAAGAACAAGAACTACTACCGGAACACCAGGAGCAACACGCATAATCTGAGCAACAATAGCACCAATGAAACCACAAACATAACCAACAGAAAGGTCAATCTGAAGGTCAATCAAAATCAAAGTCATACCAATTGCAAGAACTGCAACGTAACCAGTCTGATCAAAAAGGTTACTAAGGTTGCGGGCAGTCATAAAAAGACCTTCCGTTGTAGCTGTAAAGAAAAGCATTACGGCAAGCAAAGCAATGAACATACCGTAAGAGCGCATATTACGCTTAATTATAGTTAATGTACCCATTTTTCTATTTCTCCTATTTTAGTTTTCAGTAGCAATACGCATGATTTTTTCCTGCGTAGCTTCTGCACCGCTCATTTCGCCGGCAATTACACCACCAGATACAACGCAGATTCGGTCACTCATACCAAGAACTTCAGGCAATTCTGAAGAAATCATGATAATAGCCATACCCTGTTCTACAAGCTGGTTCATAAGTGTATAAATTTCGTACTTAGCACCAACATCAATACCGCGTGTAGGTTCATCAAGAATAAGAACTTCTGGTCGTGTCATCATCCATTTAGCAAGAGCAACTTTCTGCTGGTTACCACCAGAAAGATTGTTTACTTTTGTATCAATAGATGGAGTCTTAACCTTCAAATCTTTAACGTATTCAGAACTGACTACGATTTCCTTGTTCTTATCTACAATACCGTTTTTAACAAGCTGACGAAGTGATGCAATAGTAATGTTCTGTTTTACATCCTGCTGGAGCAACAAACCGTTACCTTTGCGGTCTTCAGATACATATCCAATACCATCAGCAATAGCATCTGCAGGGTGCTTGTAGTTTACCTGTTTTCCATTATGGAAAGCAGTTCCTTCTACCTTGTATTTGCGTGGGTTACCGAACAAGCTCAATGCAAATTCTGTTCGACCACATCCCATAAGTCCTGCAAGACCAAGAATCTCACCTTTACGAACTGTAAGATTTACACCTTTCAAAAGCTGGCGAGAAACTGCATAGTCATAAACTTTCCAGTCTTTAACTTCAAGCGCAACATCACCAATATTAATGTGTTCACGCTTTGGATAGATGTTAGTAAGTTCACGACCTACCATATATTTAATAATCTGCTCTTCGTTGATTTCATCTTTTTCAAGCTGTGCAACAGTTTTACCGTCGCGCAATACAGTTACGCGGTCAGCAATAGCTGTAACTTCCTTAAGCTTGTGAGAAATCATAATACTTGTTACGCCCTGTTTTTTAAGGGAAACAATAAGGTTAAGCAGATTTTCACTGTCGTTTTCATTCAAAGAAGATGTAGGCTCATCAAGAATAAGAATACGAACGTTCTTACTTAAAGCCTTAGCAATTTCAACAAGCTGCTGTTTACCTGTACCAAGATCCTTAATCTTTGTACTTGGGTCAACATCAAGTCCTACTCTTTCGAGCTGTTTTTTTGCCTGAACGATAGTTTCGTTCCAGTTAATAGTGCCGTTTTTGTTCCGGATTTCATGTCCAAGATAGATGTTTTCGTAAACAGACAATTCAGGAATCAATGCTAGTTCCTGATAAATAATTGCAAGGCCTGCTCGTTCACTGTCTTTGATTGTTTTGTACTCTTGAACTGCTCCATCGATGCGGATTTCTCCCTTGTATGTTCCAAAAGGATATACACCGGAAAGAACCTTCATCAAAGTTGATTTACCAGCTCCGTTTTCACCACAGATGAAAAGGATTTCTGACTCTTCAGCTTTAAATGTTACATCATCAAGAGCCTTTACTCCGGGGAATGTTTTTGTGATATGAGCCATTTCGAGTATTGTCTTGCCCATTTTGTTATTACCCCCATTTTATAATTGAAAAAATTAACCGGTTGCCCGGCCTTTTTGCGAGTAAATCCCGCGATCTTTTTTAAATTTTTATTCTTAATTTATTATTAAATAATTTCTTAAATCTTTTTTATTTTTCTCAAAATTAGGCAGAAGCGATGCTTCTGCCTAATTATTTAAGCCTTGCTTAATTTAAGCTTTATTCAAGCTTATTTTACGATATCAACATTAGATTTTGTGATAACAGTTACATCAGCCTGGATAGCTGGAACTTTAATCTTTCCGTTGTCGTAGCTAGCTGAAGCAGCTGGTTTTTTACCGTTGATAAGCTGAGTTGCCAAGTTTACAGCAGCTTCTGCCAAAATTGAAGTGTTCTTCCAAACAGTCATTGTCTGTTTTCCATCGCGGATGTACTGGAGAGAAGCTTTTTCAGCATCCTGACCTGTTACAACGTATGATTTAACAGCTGGGTCTTTAGCAAATTCGTCAGCGATTGCACGAGCAGTACCATCATTTGGAGCCAAGATGTAAACATCACCCTTGTCTGTTGCTTTTGCAACTGTCAAGTTATCAGCAGCCTTTCTCTTAGCAACATCGAAGTTCCAGTCTGTTGTTACCTGGTTGATGATGTCTGAGAGGTCAGCGCGTGAAAGCTGTTTCTTTGAAGAAAGAGCCTTTGCTTTGTCAGAGTTTTTGATTTCGAATGTTCCGTCAGCAATTTTTGGCTGGAGAACTGACCAAGCACCTTCGAAGAAGATGAAAGCGTTGTTGTCTGATGCAGCACCTGCATAGAGGTACAATGGGTTGCCTTTCTTTGATTTATCTTTGAGGTTGTCGATAAGGAACTGACCCTGAGCAACACCTACAGAGAAGCTGTCGAATGTTACATAGTAGTCAACAGCGTTTGTATCAGTGATAAGACGGTCATAAGAAATAACCTTTACTTTATCTTTACGAGCAGCTTCAGCAGCAGCAGCGGCAGCAGCACCGTCCTGAGGACAAATAATAAGAACTTTGATACCCTTTGTAAGAAGAGCTTCAACATTCTGTTTTTCTTTGTTTGAATCTCCCTGAGAGAACAAAACTTCTACAGAAGCATTACCTTTAAGAAGGTTTGTGAATGATGTTTCGTCCTGAATCCAGCGTGGTTCATCTTTTGTTGGAAGAACGATACCTACTTCTGTTTTAGCTTTCTTTGCTTTAGCAGCAAAAGCTGAAGAAGACACTGCAGCAAATGCACAAGCTGCAAGCACAACTTTTGTAATTTTTTTCATAAAAAACTCCTTAGCCGCCTCCTAAGCGGTGTCCTTTTTTTGTTAGAAACAATTTTAGTTTCTTATTAATTCAAGTATAAAATATCTGCTCAAAGAAAATTCATCGACTTTCTAGACAATATTAGTTTCTTACGCATTTTTTTTGTTATGCCCTGTATTTTTTTGTCTGAATTCTAGAATTTCTTGTTGTGCAAAATTTTCATATTCGCTTTAATATGCTTATGATTGAACTAAACCTTGCAACTAGAAAAATCAGTACAAAACTTTCCGCTTTTGTAATGGGAATTGTAAACGCAACACCAGACTCTTTCTTTAATAAAAGCCGTGGCGGAATTGAACTTGCACAGCGCCTTATTGACGAAGGTGCAGATTTACTTGACCTGGGAGCAGAATCAACCCGCCCGGGAAGTGAATATGTAAGCGAAGAAGAAGAACTTAAACGCCTTATACCTCTTATAGAAAAAATTCGCGCAAAAAGTAATATTCCAATTTCTATTGATACAAGAAAATTCAATGTTATGAAGGCAGCCTACGAAGCCGGTGCCAACATTCTAAACGATATTTCGGCTTTAGAAGATGAACCCCGCCTTTGCGATTTTTGTGTACAGACTAAGATTCCGGTAATTCTTATGCACAAAAGAGGAAATCCCGGAACAATGCAGAAAAACACAGTTTATGCAGACTGCTTTAGCGAAGTAAACGACTACCTGATTGAACGTGCCGCCTTTGCAGAAAAAAGCGGAATAGAAGCAGACAAAATCATTCTGGATCCTGGAATTGGTTTTGGAAAAAACGCCCACGACAATTTTGAACTTATAAGACGCTGCGGTGAACTTGCCGCCGGAAAATACAAAGTTCTTATGGCGCTTTCCCGCAAAACCTGCATTGGAGAAGCAACTGGTCGCCCGGTAGAAGAACGTCTTTACGGAACCCTTGCAGCAGACATGATTGCCGTACAAAAAGGTGCCAGCATGATCCGTGTTCACGATGTAAAAGAAGCAGTAGACACTTTAAAAGTCTTAAAAGCGTGCAATAATATAGAATAAATGACAAAACAAGAGCTTAGAAAATACATAAAAACTCTCATTCCAGAAGAGGGCATCCGCAAAACTGAAAGCGAAAGGATTTGTAAAATCATTACGCAAACTGCCGAATATAAGGCGGCTCCGCTTGTTCTTTTGTATATGGCACTTGATGATGAAGTTTCTCTAAGCCTTGTGATTGATAACGCTCTAGATAGCAAAAAAACAGTTGGCTTACCCCGCATACGCCCACAAAGCAGTCTTATGGATTTTTACAAAGTAACAGACCATACACAATTGCAGGCAGAGTCTAAGTACGGAATAAAAGAGCCAGAACCTTGCAAAGAAGACATTATAAATCCCTGCACAATTCCAGACGGCACATTAATCATTGTGCCGGGACGTGCATTCACCAAAGGCGGCTGCCGTCTTGGCCGCGGAAAGGGTTTTTACGACCGCTGGCTTTCAAAAATCCCTTCAGACAAAAAAAATCGTGTTCACCTTTGCGGAGTATGCTTTCCACAACAAATTGTAGAAAGCCTCCCCAGCGATGAACACGACATTTTAATGACAAAGGTCATGTATTAATTATTGTAAATAAAGCTGTATGTAAAACTGGCGCGAGGGAGCGGTACGCTGGTCAAAAACACTCTGATTGTTGTGACCGCGCAAGCGGTCATTTCTATAGTTACTTTACAACAATCAGCGTGTAGCGCGTTATCGCGCGGTTTTGACCAGCGCAACGCGACCGTAAGCCTGTTTTACAAGACAAAACTTATTTTACCAAAATAAATTCTACACGGCGGTTCTTCCAGTTGTTATCCTTATCTTTAGGATTTACAACAGGTTTTGTACCACCCATGCCTTCTGTAGAAAGTGAACCAGCACTTACACCACGCTTAGTAAGGTAAGCTTTAATTGCTTCTGCACGCTCTTTAGAAAGTGGCTGAGAAGCACGTCCCCACTGATTCATATTATCAACAGTTTCTTCATCAGTATTGTCTGTTACCTTGTTAGCGTGACCAACTACAGTAACTTTGTAATCCTTGAATTTCTTAAGGATTTCTGCAATACGGTTCAAAACCTTAATGTTGTTTTCAACTTTTGCTGCATCAAGTTTTGAGTTTGCAGTCTGGAAGTTAGCAGCATCACTTTCAAATATAATGGAAGGAACTGCCATCTTAAGAACGTTACCATCACGAATAACAAGAACATCAATTTCAATCTTTCCTGTTACAGTGTTTGTCATTCCAAGATTATCTGTTACAGTAAATTCATATGGATAGTCCATAGCTGACTGTACACGTTCTGCACGACCAGCACCGTCTTTCTGTACGTTACTCAAACCGTCCCAGATAAGGCGTTCTGTAATTGAATTTTTACCGTTCTGAATCCAGAAGTTCTTTCCTTTTGGATCTTTGATTGTAAAGCTCCAGTTCTTAACCTGTGCCTTTGTAGCACAAGAAAGTTTGATGAACAAATCATCGTCTGTACCGTCGTTATCAGGGCTGAAGTATTCAGGAGCTGTCTGGACTTTAAGCTGAGGAGGTGTTGCAGTACATACAAATGGAGAAGAAACAGCACTTACAAAGTTACCCTTCTCATATTCAATGTCCAAAGTACCAGTAAAGGTTCCTTCGCAAGCATTACCCTTAGCATCAGCACCATTCCAGTTGATTACTGCTGGAACATTTGCACTGTCTTTTTCTGAAAGTGCATAAACACTTGTTCCGTCTTCTTTGCGTACATTAAAGCTCCACTTTTTAATTCCATCAGGAACTGCAAGTGTAATGTCAAACTTCTGAGCGTCAACATTAGAGTCGCCGTTTGGAGAAATACCTTCAAGATCAGCTGTGAGGTAAGCCTTAGTTTCGCGGCAATCGAGTGTAAGAGAAGGAAGAACAGATTTGAATGTATTTCCAGCTTCATCAGTAGAAGTAAATTCAATAGAGTAGATTCCGTTTGCAGCAATATTACCGCTTTCGTCAGTTCCATCCCATGTAAGAGAAGAAGAAGCTCCTCTCCATGTGTATTTCTTTACAATCTGGTTTTTAGCATCACGAACATTTGCTGTCCAGAGTTTTTCTGAACTGCAGTTTTTGATTGTTACAGGAATTGTATCTTTTTTGCTGTCACCATCAGGAGAGAAGAACTTATATGGAGTTTCGGCAGTCAAAGAAGGAGCTACTGTATCAATTGCAAAAATCTGAGTAGAAGCTGCAACCTGAGAACCGTTTGTAGCTTCAAGGCTAAGCTGTGCTGAATAGTTTCCATCTGCACAGAGTGTTTTGTCATTAGCTTTTCCATCCCATACAAAGTTTACAGGAAGGCTGTTAGAACCGCTTGTTGTATAAACAGAAGCACCAGAAGAGTTCTTTACAGTAAATGTATAAGATTTAACTTCTTTTGTCTGAGTATGTGGTGTAAAGCTGATTGTCTTTTTTGAACTGTTTCCATCTGGTTTTGGAGAGAAAGCAACATCACTCATAGCAAGTACAAGTTTAGCTTCTGTTGTATCGAATGTAACAGTATCAGTTTTGAGTGTTTCTGCATTGTTACCAGCAAGGTCTGTTGCAGAAAGTACAAGCTTATATTTTCCTTTCTGACTGAGCTGACCTTTATCATTTACACCGTTCCATGTAACTGACTCCGGAGGGAATGCGCCAAATTCATAAGAACGTACAACTTCATTTGTATCTGCATTTCTGATTTCTCCCTTCCAGTTCTGAACAGGAGCACCAGCAGCAGGAGCAATTGTGATTGCAAATTTTACAGAATCTTTTGTACCAGCACCAAATGTAGTTTCAGAAGCTTTTACGCTTGCAGCAGGTTTTTCTGTATCAAGTACAACATAAGGTGAATAAATCTTAGTTGGAACATAACCGTTCAAATATTTTGCAGTAATGCATGCACGGTATTCACCATCTTTAAGCTGAGCAGCTCCGTCTGTACCATCAAAAGTAATTTCTGCAGGTGGAACAGCGCCAACATTAGACTGATTGTAAACACGAACAGCTTTTCCATTTTTATCTTCAATTGTCAAAGCCCATTCTACAAGTTTGTTACCAGATTTTTCTTCTGGAACAGGAATTGTAAGATTGAACTTAACATCTTTATAAACGCTTTCTGTTTTTGGAGAGAAGTAGCGTGAAGATGCAAGGTAGATGTTTGTTGCAGGTTTTTCTGCAGAATAAATGATATTTGAAATACCAGTTTTTACAGCTTTGTTACCTGCACGGTCAGTAGCTGTGATGTCATAAGAATAAACACCATCAGGAAGCTGAGCATCAACATCATCTGTACCCTTCCAGCTGAATTCCAAAGGTTCAGATTTTTTCCAGGTGTAAGTACGAACTGTTTTTCCGTCTGCACTGGCAAAAGTACCAACCCAAAGGTCTTCTTTAGAACCGCTCTGACGCACTTTAAATGCAGCTTTTGCACCTTCACCAAAGATTTTGTCACCAGGCTGAGCAATTTCAACTTCTGGAGCAATTGTATCAATTACAACTTTAAATTCTTTTGACTGACCTTTATTGCCGTTATCATCAGTTGCAGTAATATAATAGAAGTAAGCTCCATCAGGTGCAGTTTCACCATTGTCCATGGTTCCGTTCCACAAAATAGAAGAAGGAATTTCTACACCATGTTTTGGAGTAATAAGCTGCTTAAAGAAAGTTTTTACTCCTAGTTTTTCTGGAAGTGAAACTTTGTTTTCAATTGTGCGGACTACCTTTTTATTTGAGTCCATAATCACAAGACTCCAGCCCTGAACATATCGTTTGTCCGAAATGCGCAAAGGAATCTCTAAACTATCCTGTATACCATCGTTGTTAGGCGAAATATAGCGGGTTTTTGCAAACGCGCAAACAGGAATCATTAATGCTAATAATGCAATTTTTGCTGATTTCATTTTTGCCATATCCCTACTCCTCATCACCATCGTCTTCTTCATCATCTGGCCAAACCTTGATTACTGGAGGAGTTTTATCCTTCATACCAAGATTTACGTCAACATTTGCAACGACTGCATGAACTGAAGAGTTAAGATTTTTGTAAGCAGCAGAAGCAATCATTTCGCTTTCACTCCAGCCGTTCTTTTCAAGGTACTGATTATTTCTTACATTAAAGTCAAACTTAAAGAAGGCACCAATTCCGGCAGAAAAACCTTTATTGTGTGCTTCTGCCATCTCATAACAGTTGATAGAAATTGGAACTGTAAAGTAAAGCATTTCTTTTACTGCAAACTTTGGTGTTATATCGATGATTGCATTCTGGAAAGAAGGAACTGTAAGGTCTAAAGAAGCTCCAACACAGATGTTGTCGTTCTTAAAGAAAGTTGCATCTGCACCAGCTTTAAGAGTTGCAAGTGAAGGCCACATAGTTGAATCATCTGCATAGCGTGTACCTGGCAAATCTTCCGGATTATAATACTTACCAACGTTCAAAAGAGATGCACCTACGCTAAAGTCTGGCATAAAGGCAAGACGACCAAAGTCATAAACAAAACCGCCGCCTACACCAATAGCAACGTCACCACCTGCACCCCACGCAAAACCAAAGTCAGCATTTGCACCAACAGAAAGTTTTGAAGTGATTTCTTTTGAAAGTCCAGCCTTCATATTCCATGTGTTTTTTAACCATGGAGTAGAAACTAGGCTTGTAACGCCTGCAAAGTTGAACATCTTAAAAGGCAAAAGAATTCCTGCCTGAAAAGCACTGCCAAAATCATCTTCAGGATCATAAGTAACAAGACCTGCGTATCCTACATTTAATGATACACGCTGAGCCTGAGCTGTAAGAGCAGGGTTTACTACAATAGAATCAGGGCTGGCACCCAAAGAGCCAACTCCTGCAACTGAGTTTTGACCTGTAAGATTTCTTGTGCTGGAAAGATTCCAGAGATTTTCTGAAAGTTCCGGCGGATTGTAAGCACTTGCGCTGCTTAAAATCAGGGCAAATGCAGCAATTGCAATACCAAATTTTTTCATCATTTTTTCTCCCAATTTTGTAGATAAAAATTTGTTTTAATTATAGCGCAAAATAATTTCTATTTCCACTAAGCATATATATAACAAAATACTTAACTTGAAATTACAGATTTTTTGCCATATTATTATAAATATGAGTGCAGCAGGCAAAAATTCAAAACCAGCTAGTTCTGGGGGATTTCTTTCAAATCTATTCGCGTCTCTTTTTAAATCTTCAAATCCAGATGCAGATAAAAAAAGAAGATTAAAAAATATTGCAAAGGCTTTTTCTAAATCAAAATTTCACGTATTTTATAAGCCTAATTCGCAGGAAATTCTTGCGCCTTTTGCAAAAATGCTTTTTGATTTTTACAAGGCAACTTCACAGGCTCAGGTTTACTTTAGAAATATTCCTAACCCTAACCAGCACAAACAGAGACTTATAACTTATTCTCTTTCAGAAAATCAGGCTGAACTTCTGGAACATTTTGATGAAAACAAAATCACAGAAATGGCTAAGCAAATTCCAATCAGTAAAATTAAAACTCAGATTGACCATGATTTGCAGACATTTAAGGCAGAGTTTGAGGGCGAGCGTGCCAATAAAATAGAAAATCTTTATAAGGCATTCTGTCTTTTCCGTGATTTTTGTACTTATGACTATTATGTACTTTTACGCAAGTTCAATGCAGGAATCAGGGAATTCAATTTTGAAACAACTCCAAGTTTTGACAAAATAAACGGCGATTACATTACAGACGACCTTAAAGACTTTATTGCAGTTGCCTTTCCTATTACTGATGACACTGTTGTGTGGTCTGATTTGTTTGAATTCTTCCAGAAAACTACAGGCAAGGAGCTTTGCTCACAGGGTAACTGGAAAAAAATTATTGCAAGAATCCGTTCAATTCAGGCTACAAGAACTTTTGATATGATGATTCAGATGATTTCTCAGGATCCAACTTACGTTTCTGAGTACAATATGAACATCGAATCACTTCTTGATCCATACGTAGAAACTCTTACAAACGACACCTGGAAACTTTTAAATACAATCAGCGAGCATCAGAAGGAATCTAAGGCAAATGATATTTGTCTTCAGATTTTTGGAACAGCTTCACCTCAGGCTTTGGCTCATTATGTTCCGTCCTTTAATGAAGGAATGCTCAAGAAAAACCTTGATCAGATTATTTATGCTGAGCCTTTAAACTTCCTCAAGGCTTTCCTTGTTGAATACCTTAAAAAAGATATCCGTGAATTCTACGATGTTGTTGTTATCCGCGGACAGTGGGATTCTTCTATTTCTGCACCAATGTCTAATGCTTACCAGGAACTGATTGCAGTTTCTGAACAGATTACTGCTTTTGACGAAAGTTTTGCAGAAGAAGGTCCTATGGGTATGAAGATTAAAACTCTTCTTCCTAAGACAGGTCATGACAACAGTGCCGTAAGCATTATTAACCGCGTAATCTCTGATGCAAATGATGCGGCTAAAGGCTTTATCATCACTTCTACACAGAATTTTGTAACAATTGGTAAAACAATAAAACAACTGATTGAAGACTATTCACTTTCTAAGCCTGTTCTTGTTCAGAACTGGAAGGAACTTGAAAAATACATTGAACAGCCTATGAAGGAATTCAGTGTAGGAATTTACAAAAAGATTTACCTTTTTGTACAGCTTATGCAGCAGTATTTGACTCAGAGCGAGTAGCCCAAGTTCCAATCATATTATTTTTTATTCAATACAGAATCTACCAGAGTCTTAAACTCCGGGTTAAATACAGCTCCGGAGTAATCAAGATTCTGAGCAATCTGATATACACCGTTATCTTCATAGATGACTTCTTTTTGTTCTACAACTTCTTCCAAATCTTCTACATCATCATCTTTTGCAAAAGCAGTCATAGAAAAATATGGTTTTCCTTCTGCTGGAGGAAGTTCTTCTGTAAGTTCTTCAATATCATCCACACCATGAACAACTGCAATATTTTCTAAAAGTTCCTGAGAACCGGCAAGAACGCCGTCTTCTTCTTTACGATTTTCTTCTGTTTCGTTATACATATCGGATATTTTATAAACCTTAAAATTAAGAATGCTTGACGGATGCTTTCTCTTAAATGCATCGTACTCATCGCCAAGAGATATTTCTTCTGCAAAAAGATTATTTACGTTTGCAAACCGTTCTGAGCGGATAAAGGCATCTCTGTCTTCAAAATATTCTTCGCGGCCAGGGAAAAGGTTTTCTACATTGTAGAAGGTTGTTTTTTCGTCTTCGTATGGAACATCCTTTTCTGTTATATATTCGTCATATTCTTCCAAATCTTCAAGTGGTTCCAGCGGATAAGGTTCTGCATTATCAGTTTCTACAACTTCTTCAAGGTCTTCTACTTCTTCATCAGCTTCTACTTCAGTAATATTTTCGTCTTCTGCAATATCTTCAACTTCCGTTAGCTCCTCAACATCATCAATGTTTTCAACATCATCAAGCTCTTCGATATCTTCGACCTCATCAAGATTATCTACGTCATCTGTTTTTTCTACATCATCAACTTCTTCTAATTCGCTAACTTCATCTACATCATCAAGCTCTTTTATGTCCTCTACATCATCTTCATCTTTTACTTCATCAAGTTCAGCTACGTCTTCAACATCACTAGAATCGGCTGAATCAACTACATCTTCTACTTCATCAAGTTCAGTTACATCTTCCACATCACCAGAATCGGCTGAATCAACTACATCTTCAATATCTTCAACCTCATCGATATTCTCTACCGCTTCTACATCGTCGACTGATTCCACGTCCTCTACATCTTCAAGGCCTTCTACATCTTCTAAATCATCGACTTCCTCAACATCTTCAAGGTCTTCTACAACTTCTTCAGGAGTCGGGTCGGTCTTAAAAATTGGTTCTACAACAGGCTGTGGCTCAACCTTTTCTGGTACAGCAGGTGCCTGAACAACAACCGTTTTTTCTATGATTTGAGGCTGTCTGCTTTCTGAAGCACGCTGACTTTCAAAAATGGCAATTACATCTTCCCAAGACTTGTCTAAAAGTTCACTTACTTCTTTTTGATTGCGCTTTGATTTTTTAGAAAGATCTCTCTTTAAGTCCTCTATAAAATCATTTTTGCGAAAGCGAAGAGCAGCGGCTATTTTTGCCCAGTCTACATCCTGCTTGCGTTCAAGATATTCCTGTATAATACCTGCCTGTAACCGCTTGATTTTTTTTCTGGTAACAGACATTGGATCCTGCGAAAAACTAAAAAGCAGATACAAAAGCAGAAAAATGGTTGTAAAAACACATATATAAATAAGCAGAATTAAATCTTTTGAAAGTTCAAAACTGGAACTTCGATAAATGCCGCTTATGTTCAAAAACTTTGACTCTGGTGCAGAAAGTATTGCCCAATAGTCGCCGTCAGATGAAGATACAATTTTTGAAGGCTTAGAACTGTCTGTATTAAACGAAGCTTTATTTTTCCATGCTGTAAGAACTGGTAATTTAAAATCTTCCTGCGCATTTAACGGAACGCCTAAGGCTACTCCGCCCTTCAGGGCGTCATCAGCATAAATAGAAAATCCTTCGCCATACGAAATCACACCAGCAGAAACAAAATGCTCCCGAATATCATAGAGGTTAAAATAAAAAAGAATGATTCCGTTTTGAATGTTATCATACCAGTAAAAAGGCTGACTTATAATCAGACGGTTGCGTCTGGAATCAACTAAAACTTTTGAAGTTCCTTCTGTCTTTAAAAGAGGAAATTCTACTTCGCCAGAATCTCTCTGGATATCGGGATAATTTTTATAAACCTTGGTAATTCCAGTCTGCTTCAGGATATCTGTTTTGTCGAAACTGGAATAATGAACATTTCGCCCGCTTTTATCTACAATTCTGATGCCCGAAAGAACGGGAAGCTCCTTAAAAAGCTGTTCTGTGCGGTTACGCCGCTCGATTACAGACTTTTCGGACGGATTCTGCTCCATATAGGACAAAACAGAGGGCGTTTTTGCGTAATCATCCGCAGATTTGAGGATATTTAAAATGTACGAATCAAAGCCTTTTGCAACATCTTCCAGGTGCGTGACTTTTTCGCCCACTTTTGCCTGTGCATAAAAGCGGGTTTCAAGTTCTGAAAAAAGTCTGAGATTTGCGGCTATGACAAAGCCTGCAAAAATCAGCATTGAAAGTAATGTGCTTAAAGCAATCTTCTGGCCAGAAGTCATACTATCATTTAATTATCGGTCTAAAATGAACAAAAATCCACTGAAAACAAAAATACTTTAAGGTGATGGGCGGCTTTCAAAACCGCCTCTCATCTTTCCACTTTTTATTTTCCAGTGTTATTTTGTTTGGACTTTTAACGATTCTGTTGTAAGATATAGGCATGGTTGAAGTAGAGAAAGAACAGAACAAGGTTCCTCGTGCTTTACTGGTGGGGGAACCAGGCAACGACTTACAGGAATTGAAAGGTCTCGTTCAAACTTTGGGATTAGACATCATCCAGAGGCTCACGTTGAACCGAATGGAAGTTCAACCGCAGTATGGTATTGGTACAGGCAAGGCTCAGGAGATTAACGAACTTGCCCACAAAATTGAAGCTGACTGCATTATTTTTGATTTTAATATTGAGCCACGAAAGCAGCGTAACTGGGAGGAGCTTACAGGGCTTTCGGTTTTTGACCGTCAGGAAGTAATTAT
>JAILHD010000070.1 GCA_024696155.1 Treponema sp.
TCCCATTCAACAGCTTCTTCAGCAGTGAATACGATCTGACCACATCCAGCTCCAGGAGAAGCGTTAAGAGCAGATGCTAAAGGTTTAGCAGACTTAAGAGCCTTAGCTTCGAACTGTGGGTGGAGGAGCTGATCAAGCTGATCTGGCTTTACGCGAAGAAGAGCTTCTTCTTTTGTAATCATCTTTTCTGCAACCATGTCTACAGCCATCTTTACAGCAGCAGGACCTGTTCTCTTACCATTGCGGCACTGAAGCATGAAGAGTTTTCCTTCCTGTACAGTGAATTCCATATCCTGCATATCGTGATAGTGAGCTTCAAGACGGTCACGGATTGTAGAAATTTCTTTGAAGATTTCTGGCTGCTGTTTTTCAAGAGCAGAAATATCCATTGGAGTACGAATACCAGCTACTACGTCTTCACCCTGAGCGTTGATAAGGTACTCAGCCATGAAGTGGTTCTCACCAGTTGAAGGGTCGCGAGAGAATGCAACACCAGTACCTGATGTTTCACCCATGTTACCGAATACCATAGCCATTACAGTAACAGCAGTTCCCTTAATTACGTTCTCATCAATGTTGTTGAGCTTGCGGTAAATGATAGCGCGTTCGTTCATCCAAGAACCGAATACAGCACCGATAGCTCCCCACATCTGAACCTGTGGATCCTGAGGGAAGTCTTCTCCCTTCTCTTTTTTGTACATTTCCTTGTACTTAGCAACAATCTGCTGGAGTTCTTCTGTAGTAAGATCAACGTCTTCTTTAATTCCACGGATTGCTTTTACAGAATCGATGATAGCTTCGAATTTGTCGTGATCAACTCCCATAGCAACGTTACCGTACATCTGGATAAAGCGGCGGTAAGCATCCCATGCGAAACGTGGATTGTTAGTCTTGTTAGCAAGACCGATAACTGATTTATCGTTAAGACCGAGGTTGAGGATTGTATCCATCATACCTGGCATAGATTCAGCAGCACCAGAGCGAACAGAAACCAAAAGTGGATCGTTTTCGTCACCAAGTTTCTTTCCGAAAGTTGTTTCAAGTTTGTTAAGATATTCAGCAACTTCCTTATCAAGTCCCTCAGGATATTTTTTGCCAAGCTTGTAGTATTCCTGACATACGTCAATAGAAATTGTGAATCCAGGTGGAACTGGAAGACTTAAAGGAGCCTTTGCCATCTGAGCAAGGTTAGCACCTTTACCACCGAGGATTGGGCGCATTGATTCGTCGCCTTCTGCATCCCCGTTGCCGAAAAAGTAAACATACTTTGTAGCCATTGATTTTACTCCATATCAATAAAAGATTTGCAATGTTAATATAATAGAAACATTTTATAGATTTAATGGGTTTGTTACAAGTCCGCTGGTTGTAAGGATTACTACAACTTCCGAATTAGTTGAACCAGCTATCACTTGCGCTTTGCGCAAGTGGTGTGGAATTTTAGAACAACATCCGAAGTGGTGTGGAGGGGGTGTAGAAGTCATTTATGGAAGGGGCGAACAAAAAATTTGACAAATATGAGTTCCGTGAGAGAATTCTAGGTATGAAGAAGAAAATTGCGGTGCTCAGCTGCGGGTGGTCGTATGATTTTTTGACGGAATTTATTGGCGGAATTAAGCGGGCCGTTGATGGAAAAGACACGGATATTTACGTTTTTAACTGCTACAACTATGTGGAATATAACGGCTACATCAATAATTCGGGATTTTCAATCTATAATCTGATTCATTACGAAGATTATGACGGCATTATTATTCTTTCTGACCTGATTCAAAATGCCCGCGTGCTGGAAAAGGAGCGACAGAAGATTCTTGCTGCTGGAAAACCTGCAATTTCAATTAATCTTGCTATGAAGGACATCAGTTGTCTTAAGGTTGATAACTATACTGGCGCTTATGAGCTGATTACACATCTGATAAAAGACCATGGAGTAACTGAGTTTGCGTGGATTGGCGGCAAAGAAAATTCAATTGACATTGCAGAGCGGTATAAGGCATACCGCACTGCGCTCAGTGATAATAATATTCCTTTGAATGTTGAAAACGTTCATACAATTCCAACCAGCAGCTACAACGACGCTTACGAATATCTTTTTAATGCAATGAAGGCTAGGGCAACTAAACCTCAGGCAGTGGTTTGTGCAAATGATTATGTTGCGCTTGCAGTAATGAAGATTGCAGAAGAGCGTGGGGCAAAGGTACCGGAAGATCTTAAGGTTATTGGCTATGGTGATACAATCTGGGGAAAAACTGTTGTTCCTGCAATTACAACGGTGCGCAGTAATGCCGAACAGATTGGTTTTGAAGCTGCAAATAGAGTTTTAAATCCTACTGGCGAGACTCAAATGCTTAAAATTAAGAGTTCTGCCTTGTATAGGGCTTCCTGCGGCTGTGAATATAAGGTTCCGAATGGTGGTAAATCTTATGCTCTTCAGATTGTTGATGATTTAAATCAGAAAGAAAAGTTTAATAATCAGATTGAACAGCTTACAGAAACTTTTATGGAAGCCACCGATGTTTTTTCGCTTTTGACAAATCTGGAAGGGCTTTTTCAAAAGTCTCATCTTTTTGAAGGACCTGATTTCTGCATCTTTTTAAAGGCGGACTGGTCCAGCGTTCTGATTAATACAGAAGAAAAACTTCCGCAAAATCTTTCTTATGGAGAGCAGGTTCAGGCAATTGCTTCTATTCAGAATGATAAAAAGTATCCGTGCGAGATTTTGAATGTTCGCGAACTGGTTCCTTCAAAAATGATTACAGAGGGTAGTAACGTCTTTTTGTTTATGCCGATTTATAATCATTCTTACGTTCACGGTTACTACGTTTGCAAAAATACTTTGAGCTTTTTGAACAGTAATTTTGGCTATGTGTGGACAAGAACTTTTGGTAATTCGATTGAAAGGTTCCGCAAGCGCAATATGTTCAAGCAGATGAGTATGAGAAAATAGCTTGAATTATTATTTTTCTTTTTATAAACTCTCGTGTTATAATTTTAAATAGTTTTTATATTAGGAGACCTATATGGGAAAGTACACTGGCACACAAACTGAAAAAAATCTTCTGGCTGCATTTGCAGGGGAATCACAGGCAAGAAATAAATACACATATTTTTCGCAGGTGGCACAGAAGGAAGGCAAAGAAAAGATTGCAAAAATCTTTGAAAAAACAGCCTTGAACGAAGAAAATCACGCTAAAATCTGGCTTAAAGAACTTGCTGGAATTAACGATACAACTACAAATCTTAAAAATGCGGCTGACGGTGAAAACTATGAATGGACTGACATGTATGTTGGTTTTGCAGAAACTGCAGAGAAAGAAGGTTTCCCAGAACTTGCTGCAAAATTCCGTGCTGTTGCAGAAATCGAAAAACGTCACGAAGAACGTTATCGTTCACTTTTGAAGGACGAAGATACAAAAGAGCAGCTTAAAAACGGCAAAATTAAGGTTTGGGAATGTCTTGTTTGCGGTCACATTGTAACAGGTCCTGTTGCACCGGAATTCTGTCCGACATGTGGTGAAAAGAATCCGTACTTTGAGGTGCGGGAAGATAATTATGATTTGATTATGACGTGGGGACGGTAAAGGTTGTTGGTGCCTAACATCAACTTCTAAATCAACCGTACCTTTACCTGACTTAAGCTGCCGCTTAAGTCCAAGGGGGGAATAAAAAAAGGGCTCCCAGTCGCAATTCGTGATACAAAACCGCGCGATATCGCGCTACACGTATTTTGTGGTAAAGTAACTATTAGATCTGCCGCTCGCGCGGCAGCCACAAAATAAGTGTTTTTGCATCACGAATTACTCCTTCGCGCAACTTTTAGCGTCACCTAGATTGCTGCAAGTGCGTTTTTAATGTCTGCAATCAAATCGTTTTTGTCTTCAAGGCCGCAACTCATTCTTACTAGGCCGGCTGGGATTCCTGCGGCGGCAAGCTGCTCGTCGGTCATCTGGCGGTGAGTTGAAGTGGCTGGGTTCAGGCAGCAGGTTCTTGCGTCTGCAACATGAGTTTCGATTGCGGCAAGCTTGAGGTTTTTCATAAACTTTTCTGCTGCGGCACGGCCGCCTTTTAATTCAAAACTTACAACACCGCAGCCACCATTTGGCAGATACTTCTGGGCAAGTTTGTAATATTTGTTTGAAGGCAATGTCGGGTAGCTTACGCTTGCAACCTGAGGCTGTTTTTCAAGGAATTCTGCAACTGCCTGTCCGTTTTCTACGTGGCGTGGCATGCGAACGTGAAGTGATTCAAGTCCAAGATTCAAAATGAAAGCCGACTGTGGTGACTGAATGCAGCCCAGGTCGCGCATAAGCTGAGCAGTTGCTTTTGTGATGAAGGCGCCGGCCTGTCCGAACTTTTCTGCATAAGTAATTCCGTGGTAACTTTCATCCGGGGTACAAAGGCCTGGGAATTTATCTGCATGTGCCATCCAGTCAAATTTTCCGCTGTCAACGACACATCCACCAACTGCAGCTCCGTGACCGTCCATGTATTTTGTTGTTGAGTGAGTTACGATGTCTGCACCCCATTCAATAGGGCGGCAGTTTATTGGAGTAGGGAAGGTGTTGTCCACAATAAGAGGAACTCCATGTTCGTGAGCAACCTTTGCAAATTTTTCTATATCAAGCACAGTTAACGCCGGGTTTGCGATTGTTTCGCCGAAAACTGCGCGGGTATTGCGCTGAAAAGCCTTGTTTAATTCTTCTTCGCTGGCATCCGGAGAAACAAAAGTTGAATCAATTCCCATTTTTTTGAGGGTTACAGCAATCAGGTTGAAGGTTCCGCCGTAAATTGAAGATGATGCTACGATATGGCTTCCAGCCTCGCAGATGTTAAAAAGGGCAAAAAAGTTTGCAGCCTGTCCGCTGGAAGTAAGCATTGCTGCAGCGCCCCCTTCCAAAGCTGCAATCTTAGCCGCAACGTAATCATTTGTTGGGTTCTGAAGGCGTGAATAAAAATAACCGCTGGCTTCAAGGTCAAAAAGCTTTCCCATGTCCTCGCTGGTGTCATATTTAAAAGTTGTAGATTGAATGATTGGAATCTGGCGTGGTTCACCATTTTTAGGTGTATAACCTGCCTGAACGCATTTTGTATTGATAGACTGTTCCATAATGTACCTCTGCGGTTGTCCGCTCAAAGTGATTTTTAATCATATTAAAGTTGTTTCAGTATATTTGCAAGGAGGGCATAATCATTATATTTTTAAGTAAAATTGGCGCGAAGGAGTAAAACGTGTGGCAAAAACATTCTGCTTGTGGAGTACCGCGAAAGCGGTATGTCAAATAGTTACTTTGCCACAAGCAGCATGTAGCGCATTATTGCGCGGTTTTGACACATGTTTTACGACTGGGAGCCTGTTTGTAAGAATAATTATATATATGCTTGATTTATTATGACAAAGT
>JAILHD010000085.1 GCA_024696155.1 Treponema sp.
GTGACGCATGGTAGTCGTCAAACAGCTTTCCACCAAATTCCAGATACAATTTGTCGCCAAATTTCGAAATTCTTTCTTTAATGTGCTCTGACTGAATCTTCAGATACTTTTCATTGTCAAATCCGTTTTTCATACGGGATAATAATTTAGCATATTTTTTGGGATTTAACAATGGAAGAAGGAGGGGGAAGTCTCCCCCTGCGCTTCAACCGCCTTCGGCGTTTTCCGCTACCCTCTCTGCGGGCTCACTCGCCGCCCGCAACACCTGCTTTTATTCATGCCATTATAAGTCATGGTATGTTTCTGTTTTACTCTACCGCTTCTTTTAAGATAAAGTGATAATTTAAATTTCCTATACGTCCATCAAAAAGCCAGTTCGGTGCGAGTGTATTATTACGTTGTCCGTCATAATAGTCGAGGTTGAATTCCGACACAGAATCATAGTTGCCAGTAGTCTTGTCCACAGTAAGTTTAATACGCGGGCGACCCTCCAAAAGATCAGATACAGCTTTCCACGTTCCACTGAAATCATTGCCATCTATGGTAAGAGAAAAAGTTCTTCCAGTTACTAAATCTTCAGCCAATGATAAGGAAGCTGTGTTGACTCCTGAAGAACCTGGTGTACATTCTGAAAACACAAGTCTTTTTCCTGCAAAGTTTGTTACATCATAAGCTGTGACTGTACCGCCAGAAAGTTTTATTACCGTACCTGCCGAAACATAATCCGGGCCAGAAGATGTAAATTCGAATTTAATCTGCCCAACATCTTCTCTGTCATAATCGTTAAAAGTAACAGTGGCAGGAACATCAATGGCAAAATCGTCATCAGAAATGTAATAATTATCTTTTACCGTGACATCTACATAAAAATCAGGAGTATACTTACTAATTACATAAAGACCGTTTCTGCCAAGGCGGCGAAGTTCTTTAATCTGACTAGAAGACGACGGTTTTTCCTAAACAGAAATCTGCTTAAAGTTCTCAAACAAAGCAGAAGTGTCAATATAGGCGTAAATGGTTTCATCTGTAAGGCGAATATCTTTAGTTAAAATCTTTTCTGGAGCATTTTCAAAAGTTACTTCCACGGTTTTTACGCCAGTAACATTGAATGAAGCCTTAAAAGACCCAGTGATTACGTTAACTTCAACTTCTTCATTTCCTAAAGTTATTTTATCCGAGAGAACTTCGTTTTCTGCTTCTACGCCGTTTATGAACACTTTAAAAGGTGCCTGTGAGTCAGTGCGTATTCCATATCCATAATATTCACCATATTCATTATCATTCAGCCTGTCATACTCAATTGTGAGCACTGTATTTCCTGAAAAATATTCAGAGGCCATCATACTGCCAGCATTGCGCAGAGGAAGTGAAAAAGTGCTGGTATCAGCCTTAAGCCGTACAGTTGTAACATTTTCCGGCCATTGGGAAACAACTAGTTTTGTTCCTTCCCAACCTTTCTCTTCTTCTTCGAGTTTGCATGAAAGACATGCAAAAGACATCGCACATAATGCAGTGGCAACTGCAAAAATCAATAATTTTTTCATTGTACCTTCCTCTTTGTACTATATCATGGAAACTTTTTCTTTGAATAGTGTTCATAAAATAGCGTGTAATGGATTATTACGCGGTTTTATATCAATAGATTCCTAAAACTCTAACTTCTTCCGTCACAACTTTCAAATCCCCCATAACTTCTTCCACATCCTTCTTTCCCTTAATATCTGCAACCGCGAAGAACCAGTATTTCCACGGTTCAGCACCGATCGGGCGGGATTCTAGGCGGGTAAGGTTGAGCTTGTGGCTGTCAAAAACGCCCAGAGTCCGGTAGAGGGCACCAGGCTCGTTTTTTGTCTTCAGAATCGCTTTTAATCTAAACTCTGCTGGTTATTGTAAATAAATTAAAAATTTGTTATAAATTTTCAATCAAAATTTTTATTCCCAGTTACTAAACAAAACTAAAAAGGAAAAAATTATGAAATCATTTAAAAGCATTTTGACCAGACTTATTTCAGTCTTTGTTATGTTGTTTGTTGTTATTTCTTGTAGCAACATGTCTTCACCGTCTTCAGACGATTCTCCTGCTACTTCGGCTGATAAATCAGAAGAAGTAAAACAGCGTGATACTGTTTCAGTTACTTCTATTACTGTAACAAAGGAAGTATCTGATGCTATCCTGACAGAAGACGGAACTCTTAAGCTTGTGGCTAAGGTGCTTCCAGAAAATGCCACAAATAAAAAAGTAACGTGGATAAGTTCTAATCAGACAATAGCAACAGTAAACTCTAGTGGACTTGTAACAGCACATCAACTTGGTTCTGTAATAATTCAGGCAGTTTCTGATGAAAATGCAGAAAAGTACGGTTCAATCACTCTTGAGGTTATTGAAAACAATTATAATGCAACAGGTGAATTGGAATATGAATTAAGTTCTGATGGCACCTATTATATATTAAAAGGCATTGGAACTTATGATGGTTATGTTATTAATATTCCTGCTGAACATAATTCTCTTCCTATAAAAGAGATTGGTGCTATGGCTTTTTATAGAAATAAAAATATAAAAAGCGTTACAATTCCGGAAAGTATTGAAAAAATTGGATACTCTGCATTTGCAAATTGTGAATCACTTGCCAAAATTAAATATAATGCAGTTAATTGTGCTGATTTTACAAATTCCTCGGCGCCTTTTAACTCGTCTTCAAGCAGTTCTGTAAACAGAACTTGTATTATTGGAAATAAAGTTGAAAAACTTCCTGCTTATCTTTTTTATTCGTCTCCATCTAATATTGAAGCAATTATTTTTGAAGAAAATTCCTCTGTAAAAACAATAAGCTCTTATATTGTATATAATGATAAAATAATTTCTGAAATTGTAATACCAGAATCTGTAGAAACTATAGAAAACTATGCATTTTATGGGCTTCCTGCAGTTGAAAGTATAAAATGTTATTCGGATACTGTCAGTCTGAAGGAGTATTGGTTTAATAATAAATATCAAACTTATTCAAGCGTAAACACAATAGAAGAAAAACCAATTGCATATTATACAGGTAGTAATTGTCATACTATTCCTCAATATTTTGCAAATGGAATTAAAATCAAATCTTTTGAATACGAAGGTAGTATAACTAAAATTTGCAATAAAGCATTTAAAGGATCTGAATTTTTATGTGTTTATAATCTGCCTTCATCTGTTGAAGAGATTGGAGATAACGTATTTTATAATGCAAAATTCTCAGATGCAACCGTTATTTCAATACCTGAAAGCACAAAGTTAATTGGAGAATATGCATTTGAAGGGGTTTCAAATATGGCAGAAACCCTTGTTTTGTCAGGTGTAGAAACATTAAAACAAGGGGCATTTTATAATACCAACATTAAATCAATTGATTTTGGTGATAAAATTACATCTATTCCTTCTGGTGTTGTGGTAAGAACGCCAGTTGAAACAATTAGAATTGGAACTGCTGTAACAAAAATTTATTATGATGCTTTTAACTCGTGTCCTAATATTAAAAAATTTATGCTTTATGGAAATGTGGAGGATGGAGACGACAATCCTTACGGCAGCAAACCAAGTAGTAAACATCCACTTTTTTATTGCGATGAAACTGAATACTCAAAAGATATTAATGTTATAATTGGTAATAGTGTAAAAAAAATCCCTGCTTATCTGTTTATTCGAAATTCGGAAGTTGAAGGAAGAATCGGCTCTATTATATTTGAAGATTCTGGTACTGGCGAAAATACTTTGCTTACAATAGGAGCAAGTGCTTTTTACGGTCAGAACAATCTTATAAATCTTGTTATCCCTTCTAAAGTCGAATTAGTTCAAGCATTAAGTTTTGGAAAATGTGATAATTTAAATAATGTAGAGGTATATGCAAAAGAAGTAAAGGATGCGTTTTATGAATCTTCAATTATAAACCTTAAGATTGGAAAAGAGGTTGAAAGTATATCTCTCGATAGGCTAAAAAGTCTGACACATCTTTATTACAATGCTAAAGACGCAAAATGCAGTGGTGAATTGTTAGGAGATGAAGGAAATAAATTTTTACTTACAATTGGAAATGAAGTTGAAAAAATTCAGAGTAAATTCTTGTATGGGAAAAAAGTTTACGTTTCCAAAGTAGAGTTTGAGCAGAATTCTAAATTAAAAAACATAGAATCTTGGTTTTTGGCAGGAGATGATACTTCAATTTCTGAACTTATTCTTCCAGAAAGTCTTGAATCAGCTGCCTTAGGCTCTTTAAAAGGATTAAACTATTTATATGTTGGTCCAAATATAAAAACTATATCTGCATCAGTAAAAACTACAATAAATGATAAGGCTCCATTCATAGATTTTAATGCAGAGAAAATGAATGATAATTCAAGTTCGATTGCGAATGCAGTATTAACATGTTCATCTTCTGCAAAAATACGAATTGGAAAAAATGTAATGTATATTCCAGAAGAATTTCTTTATAAGTCTGAGGCTGATATTGTTTATTTTGAACAAGAAGCAGTTTGTTCAGAAATTGGACGCGAAGCTTTCAGAGAAGCAAAGATAAATATTTTGGAAATTCCAACTTCAATTACAAAAGTTGGCGATGACACGTTTAACTTTTCAGATATTAAAAATATATATAGTGAAGGAAGTTCATATTCGGCATTATCTGGAATTACTAATTGGACTGCATTTTTTAATGATGAAATAGAAAGTGCAAAAAAATATTACTATAGTGCTACAGAAAAAAATAATTGCTGGCATTATGGCGAGGATGAAGTTCCTGTGCTTTGGTAAATAATTTTTAGTCATTCCTCCATGAGCGGACTATAAATAATAGTAAAAAAGCTAAGCTCTGGAGGAAGCTTATCCAGACTTTAATGAGGCAGAGTTTAAGAAGGCTATCGCTGAAAACTCAAAAGCAACAAGTAGTTTGAATTCAAGTAGTGATAGTTGTTTGCCTGATAGTAGCATCAATTAGGGATAAGAAAAGTGGCGGGCATTTAAGACCTGCCACTTTTTTATATATTTTCTACTTTTTGAACTCGGTACCCTCGGTGACCTCACTTCGTTGCGGTCACTGCCTGCGGCACTGCTCCATAGCCTTGCGCTTTTTATTAATACAATCCCAAAACTCGTACTTCTTCCGTTGCTGCCCTTAAATCTTCCATTACATTTTCCACATCCTTTTTTCCCTTGATGTCGGCAACCGCGAAGAACCAGTACTTCCATGGTTCGCCGCCAATCGGGCGGGATTCTAGGCGGGTAAGGTTGAGCTTGTGACTGTCAAAAACGCCGAGAGTCCGGTAGAGGGCGCCAGGCTCGTTTTTTGTCTTGAAGATAAAGGTGGCATTTTTCGGTTTAATCGACTGGATTTTAATGGCCGGGTTTTTATCCCTGGCGGCAATCACCATAAAGCGGGTGAAATTTCCCGGGTTGTTTTCAATATCTTCCTGTAAAACTTCAAGGCCATATAAAGCCGCATTGTTTTCGCTCGCAATCGCCGCATTTTCCTTACTGTTCCAGTCGCGCACGTTGTTTGCGGCAGTAGCGGTACTTACAGCATCAATTTTTTCCCAGTCTGCGTGAGAATCAAGGAACTTCTTGCACTGGCTCAAAGCCTGAGGATGCGAATAAATCTTCTTTACATCAGCAAGAGTAGCGCCCTTTACGCCAAGCAGGGCATGACGCACGTTCAGCGTAATCGAACCGATAATTTCAACATCAGCAAAGCGGGTAAAGTTATCGTAGTTTTCGTAAATTGTACCGGCAAGGGAGTTTTCAATCGGAACCATACCAAAATCAGATTTTCCGTCTGTAACTGCCTGGAAAATATCAGCAAAAGAATCCTCCGCCTGAGCGCGGACATTGTCGCCGTCAAAATAGCGGTTGATTGCCTGCTCCGCATAAGCCCCCCTCTTTCCGCTGAAGGAACAGATAACCTGGTGGGGCTCCTCCGACTTTTTAGTCTTAACCACCACCTGGCTGTCGTGAGCCGCCTCATCATCGCGGATGTGGGCAACAGCCTTTCCCAGAACCGGGGCAAAAGCTTCAACATCGTGCATAAGCTTATCAAACTGTTCCGGAAGCAGAGCCTGAGGCCCGTCACTCATTGCCTTTTCAGGGTGATTATGAACCTCAACAATAATTCCGTCCGCCCCGCTGGCAATTGCCGCAAGTCCCATCTGCGGAATCATACTGCGGATTCCAACCGCATGACTTGGGTCAACGATAATCGGAAGATGGGTAAGACTACGCAAAACAGGAACCGCACTCAAATCCAGAGTGTTACGGGTTGCCTTCTCAAAAGTCCTGATTCCCCGCTCGCACAAAATTACTTTTTCGGTGCCACTGGAAAGCAGGTATTCGGCGCTCATCAGTAAATCGTCAATCGTAGCCGCAAGTCCCCGCTTCAAAATTACAGGCTTACCAAGCGCCCCCACCTTTTTCAAAAGCTCAAAGTTCTGCATATTGCGGGCACCAATCTGGTAAACGTCCACACCGTATTTTTCCATCACGTCAACAAGCGATGTATCTACAATTTCCGTAACAATTGGAAGACCGTACTTGTCGCTGGCCTCCCGAAGGTATTTCAATCCCTCTTCGCCCAGCCCCTGGAATGAGTAAGGCGAAGTCCTCGGCTTGTAGGCGCCGCCCCGCAACATCACCGCCCCACTCGCCGCAACTGCCGCCGCAATTTCCATCATCTGTTCCCGGCTTTCCACCGCACAAGGCCCCGCCATCGTCACGATTCGAGGTCCCCCCACCCGCACAATCTGCCCTCGGCTGTTAGGAATCTCCACAACTGTATCTTCTTTTTTATATTCTCTGCTTGCTAATTTGTAAGGTTTTGTATTTGTGTCCATAGGTAAATAATATCTCCTTGTATCTTTAAATTTTGTAAGTGAAACTGGCGCTCGGGAGCGGAGCGTGGGTCAAAAACACTCTGATTGTTGTGGCCGCGAAAGCGGTCAATCCTATAGTTACTTTGCAACAATCAGCGTGTAGCGCATTATCTCGCCTTCGCAGCATAGCTGCTCGGAGACTCGCTTAAAACGCTCCACTGGAGCGTTTTACCGGCTAAAGCCGTCGCTCCCTAGGTTTTACCCAATGCTCCGCGACCGGAAGCCATTTTTAGGTAAAGTATTTAAAGACAAAAAAAGCGATATTATCATTACTGTGACTTCGGCTATCGAATCCCAGCAAGAATAATATCGCCTTCATATCGGTGTGAATCAAATGATTCAACGCTGTATTTGAGTTTATTCTTCTATTTTTCTTTGTAATTCTCTTTTCCATGTGCTTTTACCTCCAAACGCCATATCTTTACCATTAAAAAATGCTGAAAATGCAAAGCTAAAAAAGCTAAATGAGAAAAAGTTAAAGCTTTTAAAGGAAAAATTAAAAGTCATTTTCAGCTCCCTATAAAGATACGCGCGCAAAAGCACACTAAACTACGGAAAATATAGCGGATTTATTTTTGACTGTCAAATGCAAAAAGGCACAAAAAACCCCGAATGTAAAACTTACACCCGGGGAAATATGGTTTTATTTATTATTTGGTGGCAAATTTAATAACAACAGACTAAGCAGTTCTTGCCTGATAGTATCCTTTTGCAAATACATAGCTGAACAAAGCTTTTGCTGTGTCATAAAGAGGATGTTTTACAGTAAGCTGGCGGTCAAATCCAATTTTATAAAGAAAAGAAGCTGCAGCAGTTGTAGAACATGGCTTCCACAATTTTGCACTTTCAATATTAAAGAATTCGCAGCGTTCAGAAGCAGCAATTGCTTTAATGTGGCGGTTCATATCGCTGATTATCTGATTGTGATCTTCGTTTCCAATAGAAACAAGCTGAATTCTCAACTTTGAATTAATGCTTTTGAGGTAACTTATAAAATCAAGGTACAAAGTATCGAACTCACTTGGATTTGATTTGAACATCTCAAAATCAGATTCGCCAAGATGAACAATCACAGCTTCTGCATTGTATTTTTCTGCATTCATAAAGAAGTTGTTTTTTGCAGTTCGCAAAGAAGCATTTTCTGCACTGCAATTATAAATCTTAAAATTAAAACCGAACGATTCACAAAGTGCATCAACCGGAATAGACTTATCTACGCTTCCTCCAAATAAAACTGTTGAATCCTTTTTAGACGAAGTCTGAGGGAATTGATAAAAATCAACATCAAATTTATTCATAAGTTACCTCCAAATATATAAATTAAGCTCCCAGATTTTCCTGTTCTGGAATGTGCTGAACAATTACAAGTTTCTTGTCCAATGCACGGTTTCTAAAGTAAACGCAAAGGTTTGTAAGAACGATTGCAAGGTTTAAGAAGTAAACAACAAGAACGTAGTTCAAGTGATGACCAATGAACTTTGCTGTAATTCCTGCTACATAACCTGTGATTATCAAAATGATAAACGGAAGGCTAGTTCCACGTGCAGTTCTTGCCTTGTAAGCCTTAATTACATTCAAAGGCCAAGAAAATCCAAAGCAAATCAACATCAAGCTTTCAAAAATTGACTGTAGCTGCATTTTATATACTCCTGTGTTTGCGAGCCGGTCTAAGCCCGCGTTGTTGTATTTATGGCTACAGTATAATTCGCGCAGAAAAATAAACAATTTTTTGAAAGAAAGAAAAATATTTTTCCAAATTTTTACATTTTTTTTAGTTTAAAAAGGCTTAAAAAAGCATTAAAAAGTCTTAAATGTGCTAAATTTGAATTATGAAAAGCAGAAATAAATCAAAATCTTCTGACAGCATTCGAAAAGAAATTCAATACACTCATCTGTTTCTTATCATTATCGTAACAATATTTTTAAGCGTTGGCGGTGCAACAATCAACGTAAATGCTCATGACAAAGCCTTTGACCAGAATCTTCAGAATACAGCAGAACTTATTTCGCGCATTTACAGCTTTATCCGCGATTATCCGCAGGAAGAGCTTCAATCCTATATTGATTCAATTGAACAAAGCCTGCCAGAAGTCGATGTAATTTCTATTGTAGACAAGCATAACACAAGACTTTATCACACCAATCACAGTTTAATCGGCACTCAGTATGACGGAAAAATCCCTGATTTAACTCAGCACAAAAACGGCTTTTACACAGAAAGCGACATTGGTCCTTCTGGCCCGCAGCGCCGGACTTACTATGCTATTTTTGACAGCGACGGAAACTACAACGGATTTTTAATGGCAATCGTTTTAAAAACTACAATTCATTCAGTCACCATAAAAACAATTACACTATTTTTTGCAGTTATGATTGGCGCAATCTTTTTTGAATTTTTTATTTCGCGCGCCGTATCGCATAAAATCAAAACAAAACTTTTGGGCTACGAGCCGGACGCCTTTACTTCTATGTATAAAATCCGAGAAAACATTCTTGAATCCATTAACGATGGAATTGTTGCCGTAGACAAACAGGGAAATTTTCAGTTTTCAAATAACGCCGCAAAAAAAATCCTGAATCTTTCTGGAACAGATGAAAAACTGGAACTTATTAAAAAGAACGTTTTTGCAGAAAAATTCATGATACCTGTTTTGCAAAACGGAACCCCATCTTTTGGCTTGCAGGAAACAATTGATAACAAAACTTCTGTTTTAATCGACTGTATTCCAATAAAAGAAGACAGCACCATAAAAGGCGCTGCGACAATTCTTCACGACCGCACAGAATACACAAAACTTATGGAAGACCTTGCCGGAACAAAATACCTTGTAGATTCAATGCGGGCAAACAATCACGACTTTACAAACAAACTCCACGTTATTCTGGGCCTTATTCAAATCGGTCAGTACGAAAAAGCCGTTCAATATATAGAAAATATTTCTATCATACAGCGCGAAACTTTAAGCGTTGTAATGCATTCGGTAGAAAACGCTACCCTGGCCGCCCTTTTGATTGGAAAAATTGCCCGCAGTTCAGAATGCAATGTACGTTTTATTTTGCGGGAAGGCATCTGCTTCAAAAATTCAGATATCCAGCTGCCTTCAGAAGCACTTGTTACAATTGTTGGAAACCTTATTGATAATGCCCTGGATTCCATGAATTCCACAAATGCAGAAGTCCGCGAACTGGAATTTGGGGTTTTTACTCAGCCAGGCGAACTTTTAATCACTGTGGACGACACAGGCTGCGGAATTTCAGAAGAAAATCGCACAAAAGTCTTTGAAAACGGATTTTCTACAAAAGGAAAAGGCCGCGGCGTAGGACTCTACCACACTAAGCAGCTCATAGAAAGCCTTGGCGGAAAAATCAGCTTTGAATCTCAGGTTGGCGCAGGTACCTCATTTATGGTAACTTTTAAAAAGTCACAGGGAGCCGAATAATGGAAAACGCATACAAAGTTCTGATTGTAGATGATGATCCAATGGTCGCAATGATAAATGAGCAGTATGTTTGCAAAAATAAGCAGTTTAAAGTGATTGGAAGCTGCCGCAACGGAAAAGAGGCTCTGGCTTTTTTGGAAACCAATTCCACAGACCTTATAATTCTTGACGTTTATATGCCAGATATGGACGGTCTTGAAACCCTTAAAAAAATCCGAGAGCAGAAAATCAATGCAGAAGTAATTATGGTTACCGCCGCAAACGACGTTGCAACTTTAGAAGACACCATGCACCTTGGCGTTATAGATTTTTTGATTAAACCCTTTGCATACGAACGCTTTCAGATAGCGCTGGAAAAATTTCTTGCAAACCGCAAGGCCATCAAAGACTTTGCTGTGCTAAATCAAAGCAGCGTAGACCACATCATCACAAATGCCACAAAAATTGCCAGCAAGGAATACCCAAAAGGCATTCAGGAAAAAACACTTACTCTTATCCGCGACTATTTTGCAGAAAATATTTCTCCGGACGGCTGGTTTACAGGAGAAGCAATTGCAGAAAAAGTAGGTCTTTCCTCTGTAACAATCCGACGCTACATGAACTACCTTACCGGCAGTGGCGAGGTGGAAGAAAGCATAAATTACGAAACAGGCGGAAGGCCTAGCGTACTTTATAGAAAGAATTAAATAAGCTATCATTGATTTATGATTAAAAACATTATTTTTGATATTGGCGGAGTTCTTGTTGCTTTTGAACCGGACCGTGTTTTGCGTGAGATGGGACTTCCAGAAGAAGAAGTAAAAGTAATTTATGAACATACCGCAAAAGGTCCTTACTGGAAAGAGCTGGATCGCGGCGTTATTCCGCAGGAAGAAGTTCATAAGCAAATGCTTTCTACCATCCCAGAAGAATACAAAGAAGACGCAATGCGCTTTTTAAGTAAAGAAGTTATTAAAGCCGTTCGTTCTTACGAATATTCTGCTGAGTGGCTAAAGGGACTTAAAGAACGCGGATATAATGTTTACCTTCTTACCAATTACCCTGACTGGATGTTTGATTATCACAGGGAACATGTTTTTACATTCAGCCCTTATGTTGATGGCGAAGTCGTTTCTGGAAAAGTAAAACTCATAAAACCCGACCATGCAATTTATAAAACTTTGATTGAAAAATATAATCTGAATCCGGCAGAATCTGTTTTTATTGATGACTTGGCAGCCAATGCACAGGCAGCACGCGAAGTTGGATTAAACGCAATTCAGTTTACAAATATTGATGAAGTAAAGAAAAACCTGGGAGAATTGTTAGGCAGGTAAACAAAAGAAATAAGGCGCGAGGCTGGAGGGGCGCAAAGCGCGTGCGTAAGCACCGAACGTAGTGGAGCCCGGAAGGCGAGTGGGTGTTAAGACTCGCCTTCCCTAAATTCTACTTAGATGACCAGAGCCCGTGCAGATTACAGTAAGCATAAGCTTCGTTCACCTGGTTTCCGTCAACTACAGCAAAAGTTGCCTTAGGCTCCTGGCCTGGCTGCAGCGTCTTAATGTGAATGCCCTGAGCCGACTGCAATGCAATCCATTCAATATAATGTTTATCTTCCATTGGATGTGCTACCGAACCAACGTTAATTTCTACTATATTATCATGAGTTGTAATTACAGGAACATGTTTTTCTACAGCACCGTCAGTTGTTCCAGCATGGATTTCAATCATTTCTTCGCCACAACAAACCGTAGGAACGCCAGTATCATTCAAAATAGCAATAACTTTTCCGCAAACCTTGCACTTAAAAAATCTCATTTTCATAAATTGCTCCTAATTTAGCCCGCTTACGAGCTTTTTCTATTAATATTCCCACATTATACACCACAAAATGATGGCAGGCAAATTTAATCAAGGATATAGAAAAATGTATTAAACCAGAATTTTACAGATGTAACTTTTAGAAAAATTCCACATAATAAGAAAAACTATAAGAGCAATTAGCGAGGAAAGTTATGAATTCAAAGTTTAAACAGGCTTCTTACGAAGTTCAGGCTGGCACAATTATTAAAAATCTGGCAAAACGCAAGATGGAAGGTTACTACTGCGCAAATGTAGAAGAGGCAAAGGCAAAACTTGCAGAACTTCTTGCCCGCACAGATGACGGCGCACCTGCAAAAAAGAGCGTAGCTTACGGTGGTTCAATGACCCTGGATGAAAACGGATTTAAAGAGGCCGTAAAGGCCGCAGGGCACGAGCTGATTGTTCGAGAAGATTACAAAACCCCGGAAGAAGTAAAAGAGCTTAAAGCAAAACAGGTAAATGCAGATGCATTTTTGATGAGCACAAACGCAATCACACTGGACGGAGAACTCATTAACATTGATGGTCGCGGAAACCGTGTAAGTTTTATGATTTATGGCCCTGATTCTGTAATTGTGATTGCCGGAATGAATAAGGTAGTTACAAATGTAGAAGACGGCATCCGCCGCGTAAGAAACGTTGCCACTCCACCAAACTGCATCCGCCTTAACTGCAAGACCCCTTGCGCCGTAACCGGCAAATGCGGAGAATGCTTTGGCGACTCAATCTGCTGCCAGTTCGTAGTAACAAGAATGAGCCGCGTTCCTAACCGTATTAAAGTAATTTTAGTTGGGGAAGAATTAGGTTATTAATGGATATCAATTAGGAAGAAACTGACGCTGGGAGGGGAAAGTCTCCCCCTGCGCGCACACTTCGTTGTGCGCTACCCTCTCTGCGGGCTCAAACGCCGCCCTGCCTACAATCGTAGAGCCGTTAAGAAAATTGCAAAGCAATTTTTAGGCTCATCGATTAAACTGGCTCGAAACAATTTATTGTTTCGCAACGCCCGCTTAGAACGCTCCA
>JAILHD010000147.1 GCA_024696155.1 Treponema sp.
TTTAATAAAAAAGGTGTGGTTTTATGACTCCTCAATTTATTGCAAAAAATCTTGCATTTATCATTTATCTTGGAGTAATGATTTATGTTGGATTGCGCTATGCAAACAAAAATTCTAATACTTCTGACTTCTTTTTGGGCGGAAGAAAAGTTGGTCCATGGGTTACTGCTTTGAGCGCAGAAGCTTCTGACTCTTCTGCATGGCTTTTGATGGGCTTACCAGGTTTGTGCTATCTTGGTGGTGTAAAAGAAACCTTCTGGACAGCGCTTGGTCTTATTGTTGGTACTTATTTGAACTGGCTTTTTGTTGCAAAACCTCTTCGCAAGTGTTCTATTTCATTTGGTGATTCAATTACAATTCCTGAATTCCTTTCAAACCGTTTTAAAGATAAAACACATATTCTTTCTATTGTATCTGTATTCTTTATTGTGCTTTTCTTTACTATTTATACAGCATCTGGATTTGTAGCTTGTGCAAAACTCTTTAATTCTGTATTTGGACTTCCTTATCATGCAGGACTTGCAATTGGTCTTGTTGTAATTCTTTGTTACACAATTACAGGTGGTTACACTGCCGTTTGTACAACAGACTTTATTCAGGGAACTTTGATTTTTGTTGCCTTTGTGATTTCTTCTGTAATCGCAGTTTTTGCTTTGGGTGGTCCTGCAAGTGCTTACGAAGCTGTTCATAACTTTGATGCACAGGCTGTTGCCGGAACTTTTGGCGAAAAATTAAAGAATGCTTTCACAGCAAATGCTTCATTCTCTTTGAAGTCAATTATCTCTGCTCTTGCATGGGGCTTGGGATACTTTGGTATGCCTCATATCATAGTTCGCTTTATGGGAATCCGTTCTAATGCAGAGGTAAAAACTGCACGCCGCATTGGTACAATCTGGATGATTATTTCTTATGTAGGAACTTTCTTGATTGGTACTTTGGGAACTGCATATCTTTTGAATCACGGAACAATTCTTGGAACAGAACCTGGCGCTGTTATTAGCGGAGTTTCTGTTTTTGGTGATGCAGAAACTGTATTCAGTATGACAATGCAGAATATGTATCCTGCATTCATTGCCGGTATCTTCCTTTGTGCTATTCTTGCAGCTTCTATGTCTACTGCAGACTCTCAGCTTCTTGCTGCTTCAAGCGCTGTAAGCCAGGATATTTACAAAGGTTTGATTAATAAAAATGCTGATGAAAAAGACGTTTTGTCTATCAGCCGCTTTACAGTATTTATTATTGCTCTTGTAGCTTTGTTCCTTTCTTTGAATCCTAATTCTTCTATTTTTGGACTTGTATCTTTTGCATGGTCTGGATTTGGAGGAACATTCGGTCCTCTGGTATTGCTTGCTCTTTACTGGAAGGGAACTACTGCTCGCGGTGCAATCTGCGGTCTTATCCTTGGTGGTGTAACAGATGTATTCTGGCACTATATGCACGGCGGAATCTTTGATTTGTACGAAATTGTTCCAGCTTTTGCTGTTTGTTTTGTAGTTACAGTTGTAGTAAGCCTTTTGGATACTAAAAAAGACCCAGAAATGCTTGCTGACTTTGCTAAATACAAGGCAATGGAAGATTAATTTTTATTTGAAGGCACTTTAAATTTGTAGTATAATGTACTTGTGAATAGTAACGAGTTAGAAAAAGAAAATACTGACGAGATTATCGATCAGACAATCAAAGAACTGTGTCACATACTAAAACAGTCTGGTGATGAACAGTTCATCTACGAATTTTTTAAGTGCCTTTTTACCCCGCCAGAGCTTAAAGATTTTGCTAACCGCTGGCTTCTGGTAAAAGAACTTGATAAGGGTACTACCCAGCGCGAAATTGCAAAGAAATTTGGAATGTCTTTATGTAAAATTACACGTGGTTCTAAAGAACTTGCAAAAGAGGGCAGTGCCTTCCGTAAAATTTTAGATTTTCAGCAGGCACATACAAACTAATCTCATAGCGCCTGTCCAACTTTTTTTCCTTTCTATAACACTAATAATATAATTTATCTAAACTACTTTTTTAATTTTCCGATAAACAAGATATAGAAGGGGAAAAATCTATGAACAAAAAGGTTTTATTTGCATTATCTTTTTTATGTCTTGGCTTTATATCTTGTAAATCAAGTCAGGTTGAGCCAAAGCATGATAAAGATTCTATTTTTAATCTGCTTAAACAGAATAAAACTGACGAAGTAAAATCACGATTTCAGTTTGCTGACGATATAAATGGTGTTGATGATGAAGGTAATACAATTCTTCATCTTGCAGCTGCTATTAATGATCCAGATCTGACTCTCTACCTTTTGATTAAGGGTGCTGATCCTGAACTTAAGAATTTCCAGGGTGATACTCCGCTTAGTCTTGCAATTAAAAGCGGCAGTGTAGAAAGTGCAGAAGTTATTGTAAATCAGAATCAGGAATGTATTTTTGCCCGTGATGGCAACGGTGATACAGCTTTACGCCTTGGACTTGCAACAAGTCCTGCTTACTATGGCATATTGATTAATGAAAAAACTGGAAATACAAAGGATAGCGAAGGAAACTCAATTGTTCATCACTTTGTAATGGCAAAAGACGTAAAGGCTATTGAAGTTGCAACAGCTTTGCATCTTCCAATTGATCAGAAAAATGACGAAGGAAAAACTCCTCTTGAACTTGCATACGAAAATCTTACAGATGATGATTCTGTAACTTGTGCTGCAGATTTAATTCTTGGTGGAGCAGAAACTAATATAGAACAGTATTCATATTTTGAAACAGCAGTTGCAAACCGCAATCTTGATGAACGTTTTGATGATGGTCAGACACCTTTGCATATTGCTTCTATTTTGAATCATGTTGCAATCGTAAAATATCTTCTTGTAAACGAAGCTGATAATTCTGCCCAGGATAGTTCAGGTGCTTCGCCTCTTCATGAAGCTGTTCGTTATGGAAACATAGAAATTGTAAAGGCTCTTCTGGATTCTGGTGCAAACGTAAATTCTAAGGATAATCTTGGAAAAACTCCAATTATGCTTATTACGCCAAAAGAAAAAACTGCTGAGCTTTATAGACTTTTAATAACTTATCGTGCAGATCTTAATGAAAAAGATATGTTTGGTGATACAGTTCTTCATAATTCTATTATGGTGAACTCTGATGTAGAAACTGTTTCAATACTTACAAATAATGGTGCAGATGTAAATGTTCGCAATAAGGAAGGCGTAACTCCTCTTCATATTGCTGTTCAGAAAGACCTTGTAGGAATTGCTCATCTTCTTACAGAAAATGGAGCAAATATTCATACTCTGGATGCAAAAGGTAACTCTCCGCTTGCTCTTGCTCTTGGTGGTTCTCAGGCAATGCTGGAAGCCGTTGTTTCAAAAAAGAATGCAATGATTCAGGATTCTGAAGGAAACACTCCTCTTCATATTGCTTTGATTAATGATGCTCCACTTTCTAAGATTATGTATATAATAAGTCTTACTGATAACGTAAATCTTAGAAACCGCGATGGTAATTCTGCATTGTTCCTGGCTGTAATTAAAAACCGCCAGAAGGTTGGAGAAGCTCTTCTTGCTAAAAATGCAGATATTTTTTCTACAAATACAAATAACAATTCTCCTTTACGCTTAGCTTTGCGCTATCCTGCAATTCAGGAATGGCTAGTTACTTCAAGAACTATCAAGGCTACAGACGGAAGTGGAAACACAGTGCTTCATTATGCGGCAGAATGGCAGTTTACAGATTCTATTCGTTCTTTGACTTCTAAGGGTGCTGATATTTCTGCAAAGAACAGCAGTGGTGAGCCATGTTTGTTTAGTGCTGCAAAAACAAATAATCCTTCAGTAATTCAGACTGTTGTAGAATGCGGTGGCGATGTTTATGACCGCGATAACCTTGGAAGTACTGCAATTCATGTTGCTGTTCGCTGGGACGCTCCGGATTCTATTGATAAACTTGTTTTGATTGGCGCAAATGTGAATGCACAGAACAGTTCAGGAAAAACTCCTCTTGCAGAAGCCGTTGTTTCTGGAAAATATTTGATTGTTCGTAAACTTCTGGAAGCTGGCGCAAATCCTAATACTGGAGATTCAAACGGCGTTACACCACTTATTGATGCCATCCGAATTAACAACAAGGATATGGTAAAACTTCTTCTGGTGCATAATGCTAATCCAAATCTTCAGCAGGTTAATGGTCAGAATGCCTTCCACGAAGCTGCATACTTTGGCGATAAAGAAATTATTGGGCTTATCCGCAATGTAGGAGGAAATCCTCTTGCCCGCGATAAAAAAGATAATACACCGTTCTCTATTGTGATGAACAAAAATCCAGATTTAATCCGCGATGTTCTTGGAAACAGCTACTCAATTACAGACAGTGACGGAAACTCTCCAATTCACATAGTTGTAAAGGCAAAAAAATCTGTAGCCCTTTTGCAGACTTTGATTGATTATGGTTATCCAATTGATACAAAAGATTCAGACGGATTTACAGCTTTGAACTATGCAATAGAAAAGAAATATTATAATACTGCCGCAGTTCTTTTGCAGAATGGAGCAGATCCTTTCCTTATGATTGATAAGAAGGGTAGAAATGGCGTTACAATTGCTCTTGAAAGTAAAGATACAAAACTTTTGAATATGATTGCAAAATATTCTGGAACTTTGTGCGATATTCAGGGTAACACAGTGCTTCATTATGCTGCAAAAACAAGCGGTGAAGATATTGTAAAACTTTTGATTTCTTACGGTCTTGATAAAAAGGTTGCAAATATCTCTGGAGATACTCCGTATGATCTTGCAAACAGATGGAAACGTCCGGAAATTGCTAAATTGCTTGAAATTGAATAAAAAAAATAATCTTCATAGGCGTTGAACGTGGTGCAAAAACGCGCGATAGCGCGCTACACGCTGGTTGTGTTAAAGTAACTAAAAAATTGCTGCTTTCGCAGCCTGCACAACCAGAGTGTTTTTACCCCACGTTCATCACCATAGTACAAATCTTTTCCTTCCAAAGTAATAACTCCTTCTGCATCTTGACAAAATCTGCAATTCTGTTAGACTGTCCATAATGACAAAATAGTAAAAAATGTCATTTTACGTTGTACATTATGGGGGAATATATGAAAAAATATGCATTTTTGTTTCCAGGTCAGGGAGCTCAGGTTCCTGGTATGATTAAGGATCTTTGCGATGCTTACCCTGAGGCTCGTAAAGTTTTAGACGAAGTTACAAAAATTACAGGCGTTGATATGCCTAAACTCCTTTGGGAATCTGATCAGGCTGAACTAAGCCGCAGTGACAACTCTCAGCTTGCAATCACAACAGCTTCCCTTGCCGTTATGGAAGTTCTTAAAGCAAAGGGAATTGAGCCTTCTGCTGCTATGGGCTTTAGTCTTGGTGAGTTCCCGGCTTTATATGCTGCCGGCGTACTCAGCTTTGAAGACGTAATTAAAGTTGTTCGCCAGCGCGGTCTTATTATGCAGGCTACTTGTGAAAATATTGCAAAGGCAAACGAAGGCCACGCACCTGGAATGACAGCCGTTATCGGACTTTCTCAGGAACAGGTTGCTGAAATTGCTAAAAAAATCCCAGATGCATATGCAGCAAACTTGAACTCTTCAGTTCAGACTGTAGTAAGTGGTACATTTGATGCCCTTACAGCTGTTGAAGCTGCTGCAAAAGAAGCTGGTGCACGCCGTGCCCTCCGCCTTCAGGTTGCAGGACCTTTCCACAGCCCACTTATGCAGGAAGCTGCTGATAATTTTGAAAAGGCAATTGCAGACGTTACATTCAACTCTCCATCTAAAAAACTTTTCAGCAATGTTACAGGTAAAGAAGCTACAGACGGTGCAGAAATCAAAAAGAATGCTGTTCTTCACCTTACAAACCCTGTTCGCTGGACAGACGAAGAAAAAGTTCTTTTTGACATGATGGAAGCAGATAAAGACAACGAATGGACTTTGATTGAACCTGGTGTTGGCAAAGTGCTTGCTGGTCTCTGGGCAAAAACTGATTTTGCAGAAAAATACGCATGTGCACCGGTTAATTCGGTTGAAACATTGGACGCATTAAACTAATAAGGTGGAAAATATGTCTTTATTAAACGGAAAAAAAGCACTGGTTACCGGCTCTAGCCGCGGAATCGGACGCAAGATTGTAGAAGTTTTTCTTGAAAATGGTGCAGAAGTCTGGGGCCTTTGCTCTAAGCCAAGTGCTGCTAAAGAAGAACTTGAAGCTTTTGCTCAGTCTAAAGGAACTAAGTTCCACGAAATCTGTGCAAATGTAGGAGATGCTGCTCAGCTTACAGAAGTTGTTACAGCTGCCCTTACAGAAGCCGGAAGTTTTGACGTTTTGGTAAACAATGCCGGAATTACCCGCGACGGTCTTTCTTTCCGCATGAAGATGGAAGACTGGCAGAATGTTTTGAACGTAAACCTTACAGGTGCCTTTGTTATAACTCAGATTGTTTCAAACGCAATGCTCAAGGCAAAACGCGGCGGTTCAATCATCAATATGAGTTCGATTGTAGGCGTTCACGGCCAGGGCGGTCAGGTAAACTATGCTGCATCTAAGGGTGGACTTATTGCCTACTCAAAGTCTCTTTCAAAAGAAGTAGGCAGCCGAGGAATCCGCGTAAACTGCATTGCACCAGGCTTTATCGAAACAGACATGACTGCCGTTCTTAAGGAAGATTTGAAAAAATCAATGATAGACGGCGTTCCTCTTAAGAGAGCAGGCCAGCCGGAAGACATTGCCAACGCTGCTTTGTTCCTGGCAAGTGATATGTCAACTTACATCACCGGTCAGGTATTGGGTGTTGATGGTGGACTTGGAGCGTAACCCGGGGTTTTAGGGGGTAAGCGAAGCGTCCCCCCTAGGCGAGAGGGTAGCGTAAAAACGAAGTTTTGGAGCGAGGGGGAGACTTCCCCCTCCTTATAAATACTATTGAAGGATAATTAAAATGGAAAAAAGACGTGTTGTAATTACAGGAATGGGAGCGATAACACCGCTCGGAAACTCAGTTGAAGAAACTTGGGCTGGAATTAAGGCTGGAAAAAGCGGAATTGGACCAATCACACTTTTTGATGCATCGGTAAACAAGGTTCACTATGCGGCAGAAGTAAAAAACTTTGACCCGGCCCAGTATATGGATTCAAAGGATGCCCGCAAAATGGCACGCTTTACTCAGCTTGGTGTTGCGGCTGCTAAGATGGCACTCGAAGATTCTGGTCTTATGGGAAACGAAGCCGTTCTTGACGAAACAGGAATTATTCTTGGTGTTGGAATCGGCGGTCTTGAAGAAACAGAAGCTGACGTTCTTGGTATGTCAAGAATGGGCGGTGTAAAGACAAATCCTATGGCTATTCCAAAGCTTATTCCAAACGAAGTTGGCGGAAACATCGCAATTCAGTTTGGCTGCCATGGTCCTGTTGAATCAATTGCAACTGCATGTTCTTCTGGTACAGATGCTCTTGGTGCCGCTTTTGATATGGTTCGCTCTGGCCGCCTTGACTGCTGTTTGAGCGGTGGTGCAGAATCTACAATCTGTCAGTTCGGTGTTGTAGGTTTTGAAGTTCTTCACGCACTTTCTACTGGCTTTGATGATGATCCTACAAAGGCAAGCCGTCCTTTTGATAAAGATCGCAACGGATTTGTAATGGGTGAGGGTTCTGCTATCCTCGTTCTTGAAGAGTATGAGCACGCTAAGGCCCGCGGTGCAAAGATTTATGCAGAAATTGCCGGTTACGGTGCAAGCTGCGACGGATACCATCTTACAGCTCCAAATCCTGACGGAATCTGCGGTTCAAAATGTATGACTCGCGCCCTCAAGGATGCCGGAATGGATCCAAGCGAAATTCAGTACTACAACGCTCACGGAACTTCTACAATGAAGAACGATTCAAGCGAAACAAATATGATTAAGATTGCTTTCGGCGAAGAAAATGCCCGCAAGCTTAAGATTTCTTCTACAAAATCTATGCACGGTCACTGTCTTGGTGCAACTGGTGCCATCGAAGCTATGGTTTGCGTTAAGGCAATTCAGGACAGCTATGTTCCTTGCACAAAGAACCTGGACAACGTTGACGTAGAAGGCGGCTGTGACCTCGACTACGTTCCAAACAAGGGAATTGAAATGAACATTGACGCTGCTATGTCTGCAACATTCGGTTTTGGCGGACATAATGGTGCGATTATCGTAAAAAAGATTAAATAAGGAGGGGAAATTATATGATTGAATAAATCCGAAAAAACAGTCCAGAGGACTATTTTTTCAGATTTTGTCTATAAAAAATCCCTGCGCCCGCACTTCGTTGCGGGCTACCCTTTCTGCGGGGGACACCCCCGCAACGCCCCCAGCGGGCATTTTTTTAGGAGAATATTATGTCTTTGACAAGTGATATTAAATCTTTGCTTCCACACCGCGAGCCTTTCCTTTTTGTTGACGAAATTATTTCTGCCGACGAAAAAGGCTGCGTTTGCGAGCATACATTTACAGAAAACGAATTCTTTTTTAAGGGCCACTTCCCTGAATACCCTGTAGTTCCAGGAGTAATTCTTTGCGAAACTATGGCTCAGGCCGGCGGAGCAGCTCTCCGCTACCTCAACATCGTGCCTGCTGACGGACTTTTCTTCTTTGCCACACTGGATAAAGTAAAGTTCCGCAATCAGGTTCGCCCTGGTGACAAGGCAAGAATGGAAATTACATTTCTTCGCAACAGCCCAAAAATGATTAAACAGGCCGGAAAGCTTTACGTAGGTGAAAACCTCTGCGCCGAAGCTGA
>JAILHD010000181.1 GCA_024696155.1 Treponema sp.
ATTACCGTTATCGCGCAGGTTTATCAGAGTATCAATAAGGCGCTGATTATCCCGCTGATGAAGACCGATACTAGGCTCATCAAGAATGTACATAACGCCGCAAAGGGCAGAACCAATCTGAGTTGCAAGACGGATTCGCTGTGCCTCACCACCGCTCAAGGTTTCAGCCGCGCGCTCAAGAGTCAGATATTCAAGGCCGACATCACGCAAAAAACGGAGGCGGGCGCGGATTTCCTTAAGCACCTGCTCCCCGATTTTCTTTTCGCTTTCGGTAAGCTCCAGCGCATCAAAAAATGCAATCGATTCATTTACAGAAAGAGTTGTTAAATCCCAGATGTTTTTTCCGCCAACGGTAACGCCAAGAGCTTCGGTGCGGAGTCTTTTTCCGCCGCAGCAGGAACACTCGCTTATAGTCATAAACTTTTCTTCAATGTTAGCACGCTGGCTTTCTCCCCAGGCTTCATTGTGGCGGCGCTTCATTTCATTTAAAACTCCAGGCCATGGACGGTTATATTCTGAATAGCCTTCCCCACTCTGCTTTTTGTAAACCCAGTGAATTTTCTTTTCTGCATCACCATTCCAAAGGTAATTAAACTGGGCGTCAGAAAGCTGATTAATCGGAGTGTCCAGAGTAAAGCCTGAAGCCTCAGCAACAGCCGCAAACATGGAATGATTCCACTCGCTGTCAGGATTAAAAAACGGCAGAGCCTTCTGATTAAAGCTCAAATTGCGGTCCGGTAAAATCTTAGATTCATCCCATTCCATTTTCTGGCCAAGACCTGTACATTCCGGGCAGGCTCCAAAAGGATTGTTAAAAGAAAAAAGACGCGGCTGCAAATCAGGAATGGAAATACCGCAGTCAGGGCAGGCATTTTTCTGACTGAAGAAAACCTCTTCTTCCCCGGCTTCCGTACGGCGGGTAACAACTACGATTCCGTTTGCGTTTTTAAGTGCAATTTCCACGCTGTCAGCAAGGCGGGTACGCACATCCTCGCTTTTTACGATTCGGTCAACAACAATTTCAATTGTGTGCTTTTTCTGCTTATCAAGCTTAATCGTCTCGTCAAGGTCAGCCATAACGCCGTCAACCCGAGCCCTGATAAAGCCGGATTTTTTAGCGTCTTCAAAAATCTTAGTATGCTCACCCTTTTTTCCGCGGATTACAGGAGCCAGCACCTGCATTTTAGTGCCGTCTTCCCAGGTCATAATGGTATCTATAATCTGGTCAATGGACTGCTCCCGGATTTCACGTCCGCAGTTAGGACAGTGAGGTTTACCAATGCGGGAAAAAAGCAGACGGTAATAGTCGTAGATTTCTGTAATAGTTCCCACAGTAGAACGCGGGTTTTTATTTGTAGATTTCTGTTCAATAGAAATGGCCGGAGAAAGTCCTTCAATCAAATCAACATCAGGCTTATCCATGCGGCCAAGAAACTGGCGGGCATAGGCCGAAAGACTTTCCATATAACGGCGCTGGCCTTCCGCAAAAAGCGTATCAAAAGCAAGGGAAGATTTACCGCTTCCGCTGAGCCCCGAAATTACAACAAGCTTATTGCGCGGCAGTTCAACATCAACATTCTTAAGGTTATGCTCCCGCGCCCCGCGTATAACTATCTTCTCATCATTTGCTTTCATAATAAATATTATAGTAGAAATAATGTTGAGGGGAAAGCATTCCCTGCCGAAAAAAGAAAAAGCGTTAAAAACGACAGTCCGTTGCGACTGTTGTTTAGCTTTTACGATAAAAATGGCTCGGCAAGCTATGCTTGCCGTCGCTCCTCTCTTATTCAAGTTCTACACTCACATGTTTAAACTGAGTAACGTCAAAAAGTCCCATATCCGTAATTTTTAATGCAGGAATTACAGGCAGGGCCATAAAGCATAAAGTCATAAAGGCGGCAATATCTTTTGAAATACAAAGCTGACTTCTTGCAATTTCCTTCATTTCCTTGATTTTATCGGCGACCTCAAAAGCAGACTTAGAACACATAATACCCGCAATTTCGTGCTGAAAACTGGATAAAATCTTTCCGTCTTTTACAATAGCCATACCACCGCCCATTTCAATAAGGCAGTTTACGGCAGTTTCCATATCTACATCAGAATCACCAATAACAATTATATTGTGGGAATCATGTGCTATGGTCATGGCAATGGCACCGCCCTTAAGCCCAAAACCCTGAATAAGGCCCAGCCCAACATTACCGGTTCCTTTATGACGCTCCACAACGGCAATTTTAATTATATCGTCAGAATTTCGCTGCCAGAAGCCGTTTTTATCAAGAGAGACCTTAGCTTCAGCCATTTCAGTAACAATCTCATGAGGAATAATTTTAATAACCCTTACTCTGTCAGACTTAAGCTTTAGAGCAAGCCTTTCCCGGCTAAAGTTTTTGACATTCATCTTACCACTTACTTTTTCAGGCTTTACATAAAGGTCGTTTGCAAGATATTTTCCTTCATCAGAAACAAGCTTTCCTGAAGCCCAGACTTTTCTTACATTAAAATCATTCAGATCATCAAATAGAATCAAATCAGCAAGGCGGCCGGGCGCAACAGCACCACGATCTCTAAGTCCGTAGCAGTTTGCCGCATTCAAAGTGGCCATTGTAATTGCAGTAAGAGGATTAAGCCCATTTTTAACGGCAACCCGGATGTTATTATCTATATGACCTTCGTTTACAATACTTGAAGGCTGGCGGTCATCTGTACAGAAAAGGCATAAATGATAATTATTTTCATTAACTGCAGGCAAAAGATTTTTTATGTCATTGCAGGCAGTACCTTCGCGCAGTATAACATACATTCCCCTTTTAAGCCTTTCAACAGCTTCTTCTTCTGTCGAACATTCGTGATCACTTAAAGCTCCTGCCGCAATATATGCATCAAGTCCGCTGCCAGATAAGTACGGACAGTGACCTTCAAAAACTTTTCCAGCCCTTTTTGCCGTAATTATTTTTTCAAGAACTTCATCATCAGCATTACAAACTCCTACATAATTCATAAACTCGCCAAGAGCCGGAATCCGTGGATTTTCTATACGGGAAGCAATTTCCTTAGCCCCAAGCACAGCCCCAGAGTTTTCAAAAGGAGTTGCAGGAACGCAGGACGGAAACTGCAGAAAAACCTTTAAGGTAATATTTTCTGAAGCCTTAAGCATATAGTCCAGGCCGTCAAGTCCGCAGACATTACAAATTTCATGAGGGTCTGCAAATACAGTCGTTGTCCCGTGAGGAACAACAATGCGGGAAAATTCTGCAGGACACAAATGACTTGATTCAATATGAACATGAGAATCTATGAGCCCCGGCGCAATGTAACTTCCCTTTGCATCAAAAACTTCTTTTGCCTGTGGAAAATTCTTTCCGCCAAAACCTGCAATATAACTGCCACAAATATAAATATCTCCATCAAAAATGCTTCTGTCAAAAACATTTACAATCCTGGCATTTTTAATGCATAAATCCGCAGGAATTTTTCCAGTGGCCGTTTCAATCAATTTTTTTAATTCTTTTTTTTCCATATTATTTACAAACTCAAATCAGAAAAGGATTCCTATAAATATTCTAATTACAAAAAGTCCTGCAACAATCCAGGTCATTAACCGAACTTCCTTTATTCTGCCAGTAAATGACTTAATCATAACATAAGACAAAATTCCAAAAAGCATTCCGTCAGAAATGCTGGAAGTACAAATCATCATAAGAACTGTAAGGAAAGCTGGAATTAACTCTGTATAATCTGAATAATCAATATCCTTCATAGGTTCAATCATCATAGTCCCTACAAGAATAAGGGCAGCCGCTGTAGCCGCAGAAGGAATTGAACCAAAAATAGGTTCAATAAACAGAGATAACAGAAAGAAAATTCCAACAACAATTGCTGTAAGACCTGTACGTCCACCTTCTGCAACACCAGTTGAACTTTCAACAAAAGTTGTAATTGTAGAAGTTCCAAAAACAGCACCAACTGTAGTTCCAATAGCATCAGCCATTAAAGCTTCTTTAGTTCGCGGAATAGAACCGTCAGCCTGTATCATATTTGACTTACCGGCACAGGCAATCAATGTTCCTACAGTATTAAACATATCAACATATAAAAGAGTGATCGTAATGATAATGAAATCAGAAAATGTTTTTCCACTTGAAAAAATCTCTTTAAAAGAAAACTCGCAGAAATATGGCGTAACTGGAAGATAACTTCCGCCTGTATAATGAGTAACTCCCATAGGTATTCCAAGGAGAGTAACAATAAGTATTCCAATAAGAATTGCTCCACGAACTTTTCTAACCAGAAGAATTCCAATAATAATAACGCCAAGAATTGTTAAAAGAGGAGTTCCAACAAACCATTCAGAATTAATTGCTGTAATAGTTTCAGAATCAGAAACAATGATATTTCCGTTCTTTAAGCCGATGTAGGCTACAAAAAGTCCGACACCAGCGCCAATTGCCTTTTTAAGAGTTGGTGGAATGCAACTTACAATTGCCTCGCGTACATTTGTAGCAGTAAGAAGGATAAAAATAATACCTTCCATAAGAACCGCAGTAAGCGCCCATTGCCAGGAATATCCCATGGAATTGCAGATGGTATAGGCAAACATTGCGTTGATTCCCATACTGGCAGAAAGAGCAAAAGGAAGATTGGCATAAAAGCCCATAACAAAGCAGGAAATTGCAGATGCTATAGCCGTGGCAGCAAAAACTTTTGTAAAGTCCATACCGCAGGCAGAAAGGATAAGTGGATTAACCGCAAGAATATATGCCATTGTCATAAAAGTAGAGACTCCGGCAATAATCTCGGTTTTTACATCAGAGCCGTATTCTTTAAGCTTAAAGAATTTTTCCATAATTAAAGAATACACGGGGAATATGAAAAAGAAAAGGAAAAAAGTTAGAAATATAACGAAGATAATTCTTAGACACGGATTGCAGGGATAGGCAAGGATTTTCACGGATAAAATAAAAAAATCATCCGTGTCCCATCCGTGCTAATCCGCCTTCATCCGTGTCAAAAAACTAATTAGCTTTTATTGAATTTTTAACTATAACGTCGTGGGCGCCGCCTTCGCGGATAGAGGCAGAACTTACGCGGGTAATCTTTGCCTTTTCCTGAAGTTCAGGAATTGAAACAGCACCACAGTTACACATAGCGTGAATAACCTTGCTTGTTGTAAGAGTAACGTTATCATGGAGAGAACCGGCATAAGGAACGTAAGAGTCAACGCCCTCTTCAAAAGCCATGCCTTTCTTTCCGCCCAAGTCATAGCGCTGCCAGTTTCGGGCACGGTTAGAACCTTCACCCCAGTATTCCTTAACGTAGTTGCCGTTTACAATCAGCTTGTTAGTAGGAGATTCATCAAAGCGTGCAAAGTAGCGGCCAAGCATTACAAAGTCAGCACCCATAGCAAGGGCCAATGTAACGTGATGGTCATAAACAATACCACCGTCCGAACAGATAGGAACGTAAATACCAGTTTTTTCGTAGTAAGCGTCGCGGGCCTTTGCAACTTCAATAGTAGCAGTAGCCTGACCGCGGCCAATACCCTTCTGCTCGCGGGTAATACAGATAGAACCGCCGCCAATACCGATTTTTACAAAGTCAGCACCAGCTTCTGCAAGGAAGTTAAAACCTTCAGCATCAACAACGTTACCGGCTCCAACCTTAGCCTCCGGCCATTTTGCGTGAATATCCTGCAAAGCACGGCGCTGCCATTCAGTAAAGCCTTCTGATGAGTCCAAAGTCATTACGTCAACACCAGCCTTCAAAAGAGCAGGAACACGTTCCATATAATCGCGGGTATTGATACCAGCACCTACGATATAGCGTTTTTTAGAATCCAAAAGTTCAAGAGGATGTTCTGTGTGGCTTGCAGCATCCTTACGGAATACCAGGTACAAAAGATTTCCGTTTTTATCTACAACAGGAAGCTGATTGATTTTGTTAGCCCAGATAAGGTCATTAGCTTCTTCAAGAGTAATTCCGTCTTCAGCCTTTACAAGGTCTTTAAGCGGAGTCATATATTCAGAAACCTTAGCGTCAGGAGCGCAGTGATTGATTCTGAAATCGCGCTCAGTAATAATTCCAAGAAGTTTACCGTTTGCAGTACCGTCTTCTGTAACAGCAACAGTAGAGTGTCCTGTTACTTCAATAGCAGCAACAAGTTCGTTCAAAGTCTGGTCTGGACGGATATTAGTATCAGAAGAAACAAAACCAGCCTTATAGTCCTTTACGCGGGCAACCATGGCAGCCTGATTTTCAATAGTCTGTGAACCATAAATAAAGGAGATTCCACCTTCTTTTGCAAGAGCAACAGCAAGCTTATCGTCAGAAACAGCCTGCATAACCGCACTTACCATAGGAATATTCATAGTAAGGGGGCATTTTTCACCCTTTTTCTTGTTATAGCGTACAACGGGAGTCTGCAAAGAAACATTTGCAGGAATACAATCAGGGCCAGTATAGCCCGGAACCAACAGATACTCATCAAATGTGTGAGACTCTTCTTCAAAAAAATATGCCATGGTTTTACCTCTTTAATTAATCGAATATTTTAGACTAAATTGAGTTTTTGTACAATGGAGTTTTCATTAGATGTAAAAAAAGAGCCTGCATAAATGCAGGCCTAGATTTTAATTAAAAGATATTTTCTAACATAAATTAGTTTCCGTGATTATTTACTATATTGTTCGGAGTATTTGCTGTAACACATGTATTTGAAATAGTAGTACTATTATCATTATAAATACCACCACCCCAACCAGCTGTATTACCGGTTATTGAACATCCATCATTCAATATTAAAATTCCACTTGTATCAATACGAATGCCACCTCCTAAACCAGTTGCAGTATTGTTACTCACTGAACTGCCTGTTTTCATTGTTAATGTACCAGACTTTAAATAAATACCGCCACCATTATTAGTAGTAGCTGTATTATTTGAAACAGTGGCACCAGATTCAAGGATAACATTTGAATTTTCAATATAAATACCACCCCCATTAGCAGCAGAACCATTTTGAATCGTTATATCCTTAAATATGACTTCAGTAGAATCTCCCTGTAAATCAATTTTTACAACAGAACCAAGCAAACCTCCATCAAGAATACCATCAGAACCTGCTTTTTTAGTAATTGTAAGAGATTTTGCTTTTAGTGATTTATTTATATCGTTTATACCACTAACAGTTCCATCAATATAAATAGTCCAGTCCAATAGTTTTGCATCATCAGTTTTAGAAATAGCTAAAATAGCATTCTCAATTGTGTTAAAAGGATGATTTTCATCTCCAGGACCAGCCGCAGTACCTTCTGCCTTGACATATAATCCGGTTGATACTTCTACCCATACAGCATACAAAGTCATATCATAAAACGATGACATTTTCTGAGCATCTGTATAATCATAGGTTGTAGCTGAACTTAATTTACTCCAACCGACAAAACTTTTTCCCGGTGAAGGAGGATTCTTAAAACTAAAACCTTGTAAATTAAAATCACTTCCCTTATCGAAAGTCTGTGTATAAGAAGTCCTACCATCAGCTGTAGAACCTCCATTTCCAATAAAAGTGATGGTTCCTGTTATACTTGTTTCATGTTCGTCAAACAAATCCATGCACGAAGTAAGCGCAAATACACAGAAAATTGATAAAATTGCAAAATACTTTGAAAAGTTCTTCATATGCTACTCCTTCTGTGTCAAAATAAATTCTACGCGACGGTTTTTCCAAAGCTCATCTTTTTTGTTTGTGAGCATTTTTTCAGAGCCACGGCCAACAGCTGTAAGTCTTGCCTGGTCTACACCACGATTAATAAGTTCTGCCATAACAGTTTCTGCACGTTTTTGAGAAAGTGGAAGAAGTTCTTTTTCATGTTCACGCTGAGTTCCGCTTACATTGTTTGCATGGCCTTCAATCGTAACATTGTACTCACTGTACTGTTTAAGGATTCTTGCAACTGTATCAAAGAGTTCTTTATTACGTGCAACCTGTTCTTCTGTAAGACCTTTGTAATCTGCAGAGTTTGGTCCGAATTGAATAGAAGAAAGTGAGAAGTGAAGCACTCCATCTTCTTCTTTTAGCATAACATCCGTTTCTACAATACCTGGAATATAACCATCAGAGCCGTCTTTAGCCTTAACATACCATACATACTGATAAATACATCCGCCTTCAACAATGTCGCTGTTAGAACCTACACCATTCCATTTATAATATTCAGGAAGTTTTCCACGACCTTTTTCTGAATAGAATACTTTCTGTCCCGGATTGTAAATACGAAGTTCCCAGTTAGAAACTCCATCGTGTTCATCAGCATCACTTGAAACCCTAAATACAACTTCATCATCAGTTCCGTCACCATCAGGAGAGAAAAGTTTTATATTTGTAGAAGCTAAAACTGACAAGGTACCGCCCTCACCATAGCGAAGAGCTCTTGCCTTAACAGGAGAATACGAAACTCTCATTCCTAAGGAAACACGACCAGAATAAATAATTCCTTTATTTTCCATTCGGAAAGTTCCATAATAGCCAGCAACAGGAATAAAATCAAAGGCTCCGTATTTTAAAAGGTTTGGAAAATCAAAAAGAAGTCCCGCTTCAAAAACAGGAGAAAAACCTTTTGAACTTTCGTCATAACCTATAATCTTTTTGCTTTCAGAACGATATCCCTCTGCATTATAAAAATCTGCAAAAGCAGCCAGATTTGGACGAACATTGAGCCAAACTGGGAAGAATGGAATTATCTCTTTTCCAAAATAATAACCGGCTTCAAGTCCAACCTTATACTCGGTTATTTTTTGGACAAGGTCTCCGGAATCATTTGAAGAAGCAATGTGTCCAAAAATTCCTAAAGACAGATTTTGAATATACACACCACCTTCGACCGAAGCTCCACCACCAAAACCATAAGTTTTTTCACTTCCAGAAAAAGCCGGAATTGAAAAATCACCATGAGCTCCTGCAAAATATGAAATTTCTGCAGAAAGAGCCATACCACAAGAAACAAATAAAACAAAAAAATAATAATTTAGCCTTTCGCATACAGTCAGTTTTAAGCCAAATTTCCAGAAGTCAACTTTTTTAAATACAGTCTGTTATTTTTTTTACGTTATTTGCGATGTTTTCTACAATATGCTATTCTTAGCGCCATGAATAACGTAGCAGATTGGGTAAAATCACAAATCAAACAGGATGAAATTGACCGCTACATGGAAGGTGGCAAAGATTTTATTGACGACGATTACATAAACCGTACACTTGCAGAAAATACTGCAGAAAAACTTGATAAAACCCGATTGACTGACATTTTGCAGAAGGCATATGACATCAATCTTATGGATGATGCCGACGTTGCGGCCCTCTGTAACATAAAAGATCCGGAACTTAGAGCACTTGTTTTTAAGGTTGCAGAAGAAATCAAACAGAAAGTTTACGACAACCGCATTGTTATGTTTGCCCCACTCTACCTGAGTTCAAAATGCGTAAACGCCTGCCGCTACTGTGGCTTCCGCTCAGATAACACAGAACAAAAACGCTCGGTTCTCACACAGTCAGAAGTTGAAGAAGAAACTCACGTTCTGGCTTCTAAAATCGGCCACAAACGCCTTGTAATAGTATTTGGCGAGCATCTCGAATCAAATGCAGACTACATTGCAGACTGCATGAAGACAATCTATTCTGTAAAAGACAAAGTTCGTAACGGCTGGGGACAGATTCGACGCGTAAATGTAAATGCCGCCCCAATGAGCATTGCTGACCTTAAAAAACTTAATGAAGCAGGAATCGGAACCTTTCAGGTTTTTCAGGAAACCTACGACCACAAAATATATGCTCAGATGCATCCCGCAAACACTCTTAAGGGAAATTATCAGTGGCGGCTTTATGCACATCACCGCGCAATGGAAGCGGGCATAGACGACGTTGCGATCGGATGTCTTTTTGGACTTGCAGACTGGCGTTTTGACGTAATGGGAATGGTTGCCCACGCCCGCGACCTTGAAAAACACTTTGGACTTGGTCCTCACACTCTTTCTGTTCCACGCCTTGAAAAAGCAATAGGAACAAACTTTAGTTTTATTAAAAATTGGGTAAGCGACGAAGATTTTAAATACCTTGTTGCTGTGCTCCGCGTTGCAATTCCATACGCAGGCCTTATCGTAACAAACCGCGAAAAGCCGGAAACTATCCGCGAGCTTTCAAATATCATCACCCAGCGCGATGCCGACAGCAGAATCGGACTTCGCGCCTATTCGGAAGCCTACCGCAAGGGACTTAACTCCGCCGCCGACTGCCAGAAGCTTGACACCGCTCAGTTTGAACTTGGCGACACCAGAAGCCTTGATGAGGTTATCCGCGAAGCAGCCCAGCTTGGTCACATTGTTTCTTTCTGTACCGCCGGTTACCGCTGCGGCCGAACTGGTAAAAAAATTATGACTCTTCTTCGTAACGGAACAGAAGGCTGTTTCTGCAAGCTAAATGCAGTACTAACCTTCCAGGAATGGCTGGACGATTTTGCGAGTGAAGAAACCCGCCGAATTGGAATGGAACTGATTGCCCGCGAAATGGAAGAAATCCGCGGCAAAGTCCCTGCAACTTATCCGCACGCACTTTTTACAAATTTTAATTCAAGTTATCAGAAGCTTTTGCAGGGGGAAAGAGATTT
>JAILHD010000052.1 GCA_024696155.1 Treponema sp.
CGTAAAGAACCCGAACAAAAAAGAAGAAAAGACCTTACGCGAACCGTCCGAAATCATTGCAGAAATGCAGGAACTGAATAAACAGAGTGCAGAGATTTTGAAGAGCTTATAGGAGTTAGGCGGGGGAAGTCTCCCCCTCGCGCCCACTTCGTTGGTCGCTACCCCCTCTGCGGGGGACACCCCCGCAACGCCCCCGTGGTGCCACAAGGATTCGATTTTGCTAACGTAAAATCAAGGATTAAAGGAATTATGAAAAAAGACTGGCAGATAAAAAAACTTGGTGAAGTTTGTGAAAAACTATATGCAGGAGGCGATAAGCCTAAAAACTTTTCTAAGGAAAAAACAGATGAATATCAAATTCCAATTTATGCTAATGGAGTCACAGATAATGGGCTTTATGGTTATACTGACAAACCAATAGAAACACAAAAGAGTCTAACAATATCTGCGAGAGGAACAATAGGTTTTTCATGTATTAGAACAGAACCTTTTGTCCCAATAGTAAGATTAATAGTTTTAGTTCCAAGTGAATATATAAATATAGATTTTCTAAATTATTGTTGTCAAACTTTGGTAATTACTAATACCGGTTCAAGTATTCCTCAATTGACTATTCCTATGATAAGGGATTATTTAATACCGATTCCTCCACTAGAAGAACAGAAACGAATTGTCACCGTGCTGGACAAAAAGTTTGCACAGATAGAAACGCTTAAAACCGCTGCCGAAAAAAACTTACAGAACACCAAACAACTTTTCCAGGCAGAACTAGAAAAAGCATTCAGCAATTCGGATTTTGATAGATGTTTACTAGGAGATATTATAACTGTTCTTACAGACTTTAATGCAAATGGTGGTTATGCAAAACTGGACTCGAATGTCAGAATGTATGATGAACCAAATTACGCAGTTATGATTAGAACGACAGATTTAGAGCGTAATGACTTTAATCATGGTGTAAAATATGTAGACAAAAATGCATATGATATGCTTTCAAAATCGACTTTGTTTGGAAATGAAATTATCATGAACAAAATTGGAAGTGCAGGTAAGATTTATTTAATGCCTTGTTTGAATCGTCCTGCAACATTGGCACGTAATGCATTTTTAATAAGGTTAAAAGAAACAGTCGATGTAAGATTTATTTTTTTATACTTATCATCTCCAGAAGGAACTGCAGCAATAATGAAACATGTTCATGGGGCTGTAACAAAAACAATTACCAAAGATGAAGTTCGTTCAATTATCGTTCCACTTCCACCACTAGAAGAACAAAAACGCATCGTAGCTCATCTCGATTCCCTCAGCGAAAAAGTTCACCAGCTGGAAGAAATCTACACAAAGCAGCTCGCCGACTGCGACGAGTTGAAACAATCCCTCTTACAAAAAGCCTTCGAAGGAGAATTGTAAACAGGGAAATTAGGGGAAATTAGGGGAAAATTTCCCCTAATTTTATTGCTTTAAAATATATCTCATGTTATCATTTTTATATGATAGAAGAATGCCCTAAAGTTTCTGGACTCCCTTTACTCGAACTGATTCTGAGTAAAGATTATTCATCTGAAATTTCAAAGATGAATGATGAGTATTATTATTGGGATAAGGTAAAATACAATACTCCCAAAGGAATTAAAAAGGAAGAGTTTTGGGCTCTCGTAAAATATTCTAGAACAGCTAATAGCAAGATTTACAGTTTTAATACATGTACATTTTCCCTTTTTCTAACAAATAAGATGCAGGAATATCTTCATAATTTTGACATGAATTTTGGAGGTACAATTGCATCATCTGATATTCTTTTGGATAAAAACAAACAATATTATCTTCTAAGTTCCATAATGGAAGAGGCTATTGCATCCAGTCAGATGGAAGGCGCTTCAACAACGCGTAAAGTTGCAAAGGAGATGCTACGCAAGCAGGCAAAGCCTAAAGATAAAAGTCAGCAAATGATTTTGAATAATTACAATACAATTAGATATCTTTCAGAACATAAGAATGATAATCTAACTCCGGAACTTTTGCTTACAATCCATAAACAAATTACAGAAAAAACTCTAGACAATCCAAAAGATGAAGGTCAGTTCAGAACTGATAATAATATTTACGTTGTAAATGGAATTACTGGTGAAGTAGCACATGATCCTCCTTCATATAAACATATTAAAAAAGTAGTTCAAGAGTTATGTAAATTTATAAATGAAGATAAAGAATTTATTCATCCAATCATTAAAGCAATAATTCTTCATTTTATGATTTCTTATCTGCATCCTTTTGTAGATGGCAATGGAAGAACGGCTCGCTCCCTATTTTATTGGTACATGCTTAAGAAAGGATATTGGCTTACAGAATATCTTTCTATTTCACGAATTATTTACAAGTCAAAAGGACAATATGAAAAGGCCTTTTTATATACCGAACATGATGATTTTGATTTAGGTTATTTTGTAAATTATAATCTGAAAGTTCTTAATGAAGCTTTCTATGAACTTAAAGTATATCTTAACCGAAAAGCTCAGGAAAATGAGGCTCTACTTGAATATAGAATTCCAGGTCTTAATGATCGACAGATACAGATAATTACACTATGTATTAAAAAGCCATCTTCGATTTTTATAAGCAAAGATTTGGAAACAAGGTTTAATGTATCTGTAAAGACAATTCGCTCAGATTTAGAAGGATTGGTTGAGTTAGCTTTATTAAAAACCGTTCCTCTAAATAAACGTCTGACTGGTTATACAAGAGCAGAGAACTTTGAAGAGCGATTAGGGGAAATTAGGGGAAATTAGGGGAAATTTTCCCCTAATTATAAAAATGTACAAACTAGAGGAAGAATAATTATGAACGAAAGCGACACAAGGTTAAAGAAAATTGATCCTGCTCTTCGTGCTGCCGGTTGGGGCGTTGTAGAAGGTAGTGACATCTTTACTGAGCAGCGTGCATATTTACTTACTCCTGGTCGCATTGTTACAAAAGCAAAAAGAAATCCTGACAAAATTGATTATCTGCTTACTTACAAAGGCGTAAAGCTTGGTATTATTGAAGCAAAAAAAGATGAACTTGATGTAAGTGCTGGTGTTGAGCAGGCAAAGAAATATGCTGCCGCAATGAATATCCGCTACACTTATTCAACCAACGGCGATAAAATCTGGGCAATTGATATGGATGCAAAGCCCGGAGATTTTACCGAAGGTTTTGTAGACCGGTTCCCAACTCCAGATGAACTCTGGACAATGACTTTTCCAGATAAGAATGACTGGCGTGATAAGTTTAATCTTGAACCATTCAATCGTGATGGCGGAAAAATGCCTCGTTACTATCAGGAAAATGCCGTTAATGCTGTACTAGAAGCAGTCAGTAAAAAGATAGACCGTATTCTTTTGACATTGGCAACCGGTACAGGAAAAACTTATATCGCATTCCAGATTTGCTGGAAGTTGATGCAAACTCGATGGAACAATCTGCAAAATGGAAAGTTGCCGCGTATTTTGTTTCTTGCAGACAGAAACATTCTTGCTGACCAGGCTTTTAATGCGTTCGGAGCTTTTGACCAGAATGCATTGGCACGAATTACGCCAAAGGAAATTCGTAAGAACGGCGGCAAGGTTCCGATGGGGCAAAGTATTTACTTTACGATTTTCCAGACTATGCTTTGTGGTT
>JAILHD010000092.1 GCA_024696155.1 Treponema sp.
GGAATCTGCTAACAAAAAAAAATGGTGATGAACTATTCTTTAGTTCATCACCTATAATTTACATATTATAACCAGGCTGAATAATTGTATTTTTGTCAGAAAGAACTTTGTCGTAAACTTTTTCTTTCCATTCATCCTGCGGAACATCAACAATGCTTACAGAAAAATGCTCTTTTCCACGGGCAAGTTCCTTAGAAGCTGTTTCCAAAATTGCATCTGCAAGACGCTTTTTTGTTGCGTCATCACGGCCAGGGTACATCTGAATTGTAATATGTGGCATAAAATCCTCACTTTTATTGATTTTTTATAATAATGCACATTTTTAGCACACCTTACAACCCAACAACACAGCGTTTTTGTTAATTTTAATCATAGATTTTAAAGCCCAAACAGTTTTTGAAAATTCTCTTCTACAATTTCGCTGAGTTTTCGGCTGGTAATATTCCGCTTTGACGCAATATATTCGTAAACATATTTAATATTTCCAGGAACATTTGAGCCGCTTTTTACAGGAACCGGCGGATAAAACGGACAGTCAGTTTCAATCAAAAGACGGTCTTTTGGCACATAGTTCAGCAAATCCGACATATCACTAAATGATTTTTTTCCCGCATACGTAACCGTTCCGCTAAAACTCACATACCATCCAAGATCAAGAAAGAATTCCAGCTCAGACTGACTGTAAGAAAATCCGTGAATCACTCCCCTGTTCCAATTTACAGCCTTCAAAACATCAGAAGTTTCTTTAAAACCATTGCGACTGTGAAGCACAAAAGGCATGTTCAGTTTTTTAGCCAGTGTAAGCTGCAGGGCAAAGAGGTCTTTTTCATCACTTACCGTGTCATAGTCAAAATATTCGTGATCACGCCCCTTATATTCCACAGAATCCCAGTCATGATCAATGCCTCCGGGACCAATTCCCACAAGATGACTGGCAAAAATACTGTCGCTTTCTTTAAAATCGTTAATCACGCTTTCAAGATTTTCGATGACCTCAAAGCGGTTATCTACAGAATCCAGATCGGGCATAACACCAGCCGTAAAATACATCATATTCTGTATATGTTTTTTTTGAATCTCATCATCAATCAGCTCAAGACACTCTTCCGCACGCCCAGTACGCGCCCAAATATCATTAACGTAAATACCACTGTCCAATGCAAACGAAACCCCATTTTGTTCCATCTCCATCAGACTGTCCGCACCAAACTGCGTCCCGAGTTCTTCCGTAATTTGAAAAAAATTCATCAATGAATCAGAATACATAAAATCACTTTTATTTTACCACGGATTCAAAGCTCCTTCCACAAATATTCTATCTGGTCTTAAAAAGAGAAAATATCCAGCAAAATTTTGCTTATTCGTAAAGTATTGTGTATATTTAAAATATAGAAATAAAGGGAAAAATGAGCATTACAGTCAACTTACGTTATACCGGCAAAGGAAATGCCGCACTTGATTTTGCAAAAGAAATGACAGAAAACGGAACTGTAGCAAAAATCCGTGCAGAAAAAGGAAACCTGCGTTATGAATATTTTCTGCCACTTTTTGATGATAGCAGAGACAAAACAGTTCTCTTAATCGACCAGTGGGAAAATCAGGCGGCAATTGATGCCCACCATGCTTCCCCAATGATGGCAACTATAGCCACTCTCCGCGAAAAATATGACCTTCATATGACAGTAGAAAGATTTTTATCAGATGAAGGCGGAGTCCCGGAAAGCGACAAAACATTTATTAGGAAATAAAATTAGTCCAGACTCTTTCTTCTTTTTCCGGCAAGCCGAACTTTTCCTTTCCCAGTGCAATTGACTTGATAAGGAAGCTCATATTGCGGGCAAGAACGCGCAGAGTCTGCATACCTTCGCCATCTTCTTCAGCCTGTCCAGGAGCGCCACCGTGAATATTGTTCCAGTACTGGCTTGAGGCAATTGGCATTCCGCTGATAGTAAAATATTTGTTCAAAACATCAAAAGAGGCTGTAGTTCCACCGCGGCGGGCACATACAAAACCAGCGCCAACTTTCATTGTTTTATCAAAATGTGAACTGTAAAAAAGTCTCTGCAAAAAAGCCTGAACCGTTGCATTTGGTGCAGAATAATAAACAGGAGAGCCTACAACCATACCGTCTGCTTGTTCAAACTTAGCGGCAAATTCATTTACAGCGTCGTCAAAAACACATTTTCCTTTTTCCCCGCATTTTCCACAGGCAATACATCCGCGGATATCTTTGTTGCCGATATTAAATATTTCTGTTTCAATTCCCTGTTCAGAAAATATTTTTTCCATTTCTTTAAGCCCATG
>JAILHD010000123.1 GCA_024696155.1 Treponema sp.
CTGGACAAAAATCGTGATTCGATTATTGCGGCAAATGATGTGGATGTTAAAAATGCACGTGCTGCGGGTATTTCTGAATCGATTATTGACCGTCTTATGCTTGATAATAAGCGTATTGATGGCATTGTTGCGAGTCTTCGCGAGGTTATTGGACAGACTGACCCCGTGGGAGAAGAGGTTGCGGGCTGGAAGACTCCTAATGGTTTGACGATTCGCCAGGTGCGGGTTCCGCTTGGGGTTGTGGCTATTATTTACGAAAGCCGTCCAAATGTTACTGTTGATGCTTTTAGTCTTGCTTATAAGAGTGGAAATTCTATTTTGCTACGAGGCTCTTCTTCGGCATATAATTCTAATAAAGAGATTGTTCGCGTGATTCGCCAGGCGCTGGAAGGCGTGGTAGGCGGCGTGCCGGAGGCGATTGAGCTTGTTGAAGTTCGTGAGCATGACCACAGCGATGTTGATCAGATTTTGAATGCGGTTGGCTTGATTGATGTTTGTTTACCACGTGGTGGTAAAAAGCTGATTCAGAATGTGGTACAGAATGCTAGGGTACCGGTGATTGAGACAGGTAGCGGTGTGTGCCACCTTTATGTAGACAGCGACGCTGATTTAGAAATGGCTTGCTGCGTTGCTGAAAATGCAAAAATCCAGCGTCCGAGCGTTTGTAATGCAATTGAATGTATTGTGGTTCACAGTGCGGTTGCAGAAAAATTCCTTCCTATGCTGGAAGAAAAGTTTGCAGGTCGTGTAAAGCTGCATGCAGATGAAAGAGCAATCAAATATTTAAAGTCGGCTATGGCTGCCACAGAATCTGATTTTGGAAACGAATATCTTGATTATGAATGCTGTGTGAAGGTTGTGGATTCGATAGAAGAAGCAATCAGCTATATTAATTCCCATAATACAAAGCACAGCGAAAGTATAATTTCGGAAAGTCGGGCAAATACAAGACTATTCCAGGCGATGATTGATGCAAGCTGTGTTTACGTGAATGCCAGTACACGTTTTACAGATGGCGGCGAGTTTGGTTTTGGAGCAGAACTTGGAATAAGTACCCAGAAGCTTCATGCCCGTGGCCCGATGGGAATTAAGGCTTTGACAACAACAAAGTATCTTATAGATGGTGAGGGACAGGTTAGATGAGTAAAATTTCAGAAGTAATTAAACGGTCGCGAAAAATTGTAATAAAAATCGGGTCAAATACGCTGGCGCTGCCGGATGGAACTCAGAATACGGAATTTATGGCCAGTTTTGCCCAGCAGTGTGCGGAACTGATAAAAGAGGGAAAGCAGATAATTCTTGTGTCGTCGGGGGCGCAGGTTGCCGGAGTTTCTACCACAAAGGAATGGGCGCGAAAAAAGGACGTGCATTACCGTCAGGCGCTTTGTTCTATTGGGCAGGTGGAACTTATGCATCAGTGGAGAAAGGCTTTTCAGAAGGAAGGATTGCATATCGGGCAGCTGCTTTTGACTAAGGATGATTTTAAGAACGAACACCGTTCGCTTAATATCCGTAATACGCTTTTTACTCTTGTTGATGAGGGTGTTGTGCCTATTATCAACGAAAACGACAGCGTAAGCTTTGATGAAATTAAAATCGGTGATAACGATAACTTGAGCGCTCTGACTGCAATTTTGTGGAGTGCTGACCTTTTGATTTTATTCAGCGATATAGACGGCGTTTATTCTGATAATCCAAAAACTAATCCGGATGCAAAGCTGATTGAAGAGGTAATTTCTATTCCGGAGCTTCGTAAAGAGATTAAAATTGGTGATACTAATGCCTTTGGAACTGGCGGAATGGAGACTAAGCTTCAGGCGGCAGAAAAAGTTACGGCCTACGGAATTCACATGCTGCTGGCAAACGGTTCTAAGGATGAAGTTCTTATGAAGCTTGCGGAAGGCAGTGCTAACGGTACAATTTTCCTTGCGGAATAAGAGCATGAAATACAAACGCGGCCTTTTTGGAAAAGTTGTTCCCAAAAATGAAGATAGAAATCGTATAAAACGCAGTCTGGAGCATAACCCGGATCCTTACACTGAAAGAAATATAATTCAACTTCATGGTCTTGTTGGAGTTCTTTTTGTATGGTGTATTTATATTTTTTTGGATATGCTTTTTGGAATTGAAATCCAAGTTCCGAAAGGAAATGCTTTTCTGGCATTTTTATGGGTTATGGGAATACCGGTACTTTTTGGCGTAATTAAAGTAAAAATTATTGATAAGTTTTTGGACACTTTTGATTACAGAATCAAATGGTTTTTTATGATTTTTGTATTTGTGCTGTTTACGATGCTGATTGTAATTTTGGTGAAATCAAAATAAGATAAAAAAAGAAGAAGGACAGCTTCTTCGCTCAGGGGGCATAAAATGAAAGCAAAAATTTCTTG
>JAILHD010000112.1 GCA_024696155.1 Treponema sp.
ACTCTTGGCTGGCCGGAAAAAACTGTTGATTTGGAAAAATTCTATCCTACAACAGCTCTTGTAACTGCTTATGATATTATCTTCTTCTGGGTTAGCCGTATGATTATGGCTGGTCTTGAGTTTACAGGTAAGGCTCCATTCCACGATATTTACATGCACGGACTTGTTCGCGATAAGCAGGGCCGCAAAATGTCTAAGTCTCTTGGAAACGGGATGGACCCTCTTGAAATTATTGACATGTACGGTGCCGATGCCCTTAAGTTTACACTTGGCTTTATGTGTGCCCAGGGACAGGATGTGCTTATTGATAAAGATTCCTTTAAACTTGGAAGCCGCTTCTGTAACAAGGTTTGGAATGCAAGCCGCTACCTTTTGGGTAACCTCGAAGGCCGTAACCTTATTCCTCTTAGCGACTCAGACCTTACAGAACTCGACAAGTGGATTTACAGCCGCCTGAACTTTGCTGCTAAATCTGCTCGCGAAGCTTTGGATACATACCGCTACAACGATGCCGCAAGTGCTCTTATGGAATACTTCTGGAACGAATTCTGCGACTGGTACGTTGAAGCTACAAAAATCAACTTTAAGAATGGTGATGATAAGGAAAAAGACCGCCAGGCTTCAGTTCTTATGAACATCCTCGAAGAAAACCTTCGTCTTTTGCACCCATATCTTCCATTTGTTACAGAAGAAATTTACGGAAAACTTCCGCTTGAACAGATTGCTGCTAACCGCAAGGCTGCCGGTACTCAGAAAATTGCAAGCAACAGTGAATACATTGGAATGCTTATTAATGCTCCGTTCCCTGTTCCTTCTGCCGACCGCGACAATGCGCAGATTACTGCCCGCTTTGATACACTCAAAGAGCTTATTGGTAAAACACGTGCTCTTCGTGTAGACTGTGGAATTGATCCTGCTGCAAAGATCAACATTGCTATTCTTATTGAAAAGGGTAGTGCTGCAGAAGTTGCCCGCGAAAAAGTTGAAATGATTCAGCTTTTGGCTGGTGTTGCAAAGGTTGATTTTGTTACTGCAAAGCCTGAAAGTTCAATTGGAACTGTAGGAGTTGGATTTGAGTCATTCATCCTTGTAGATGAAAATATCAACAAGGAGCAGCTCATTGCCCGTTTTAAGAAGACCTTAGAAAAAGAGCAGGGCTATGCTAGAATGAGTCAGAACAAACTGAACGGTAATTTTGCACAGCATGCACCTGCAAATCTTGTTGAAGAAGAACGACAGAAACTTGCAGAAAGCGAACGCAAAATTGCTACTTTGGAAAGTTACCTTTCTGACCTAAACTAGGTTATACTTATAGACAGTGGTAAGATTAGGAGGCTGATGCAATGGCTAAACAGAAATATGAAATGAGAATTGACCGCTCAAAAGATATGGATCCTCAGCACATGCAGCAGCTTAAGGACATTGTTCTTGCTCCTTATATGCAGCTTGCCACTGGCCTTATTGGTAAAGCACGCCACGCTGGTGGCAATATGTTCCGCCACCAGATGGATACTCTTTCTATTTTAATTGACTACGGCTACATTGATTCAATTTTGCTTAAGGCAAGTGTAGTTCACGATACCGTAGAAGATATTCCAAATTTTGACAGAAACCTTATTATTAATGCTGATGATGAAGGCGAGACTGTATTAAATCTTGTGCTGGAAGTTACTCGCCGTGATGATGAAGACAAGCGCCAGTTTCTTCGACGCATTCTTGATACAGGAAGCCAGAAGGCAAAAATTCTAAAATGTGCAGACCGCATCAGTAATATGATTTCTTTGGGGTATGTTACAGACCCAAAATTTATTGAGCGCTACTGTGATGAAACTGAATTCTTTCTTTTGCCAATGGCGCTTGAAATTGACTACAACATGTATCAGGAACTTATCAGCCTGATTATGACTCGCCGACGTTACCTTGAAGACGGCGGATATTTTGATAACCGCAAAAAAGAATCTACCCCGCCTTTAACAGAGTAGTTCCTTTTTGATTTTTAGAATCCAAAGCCTTTTATCAGATTTTTTACCTGTTTTTCTGCTTCTTTTTTAGCAGCTTCTTCTGCTTCTTTCTTTACACGTTCAGCTTCGGCTTTTGCCTTTGCTTCCAGTTCTGCTTTAGCCTTGTCTACAGCGCCATTTGCCATGTTTTGCAGTTCTTTTTTCTTGTTTTCAAGTTCGCCCTTCATATTCTGAACCTGTTTATCAGAAGTTTTAAGGACATTTTCTATATCTGTAAATTCAGAAATTTTATCTGTGGCAATTCCTGTTTTTTCAGAAAGCAGGGCAGTTACACGTTCCCGTGCTTCGTTACTGATTTTTGTGATTGCCTTATTAAATGAACTTGTAAATGCATTCTGGAATATTTCTCCTGCATTTGTGCTTAGCTCCAGTTCTAAATCATCTTCTTCTGACCATTTGTAATCAAAAGAAACTTTCATAGTTTTAATTGAATCGAGGGTTTCTTTGTAAATGTCGTAAATAATCTGTGGTTCAAAAGAAGGTGTAATAATCTGAATTTCTGAAAGATCTAAAACTCCGCTTCCGTAAACGCCGTCCTGTGCTTTTGAAATTACTGCATTACAATCTAAAGCAGATTTTGACTTCATTCCGTAAGATTCAATTACAACGTCGGTCGGGATGTTTTTGCCTTTGTAGTTTGCATTTACAATAGGATTTTCTGTCTGAGTTCGTGCATCAATTACTGCATGAATATCATTTTTAATTCCAGAAATTGTAAAGCCTGCATCCAGAAGAGATTCCGTATTACGTTTGTCTGCATCGCTGGAGAATTCTTTTGCAAGAAGGTTCCATTCTGCGCCAGAACCCGAAGCTTTTTCCAAAAGGAATTTTGGAACTCTGTCCTGTTTGTAATAGACAAAACGGCCTGGAGCTCGCTGCGCAACGCGCTTTTTCATCTTAAGCTTTTTAGCTTTCTTTTTATCGCTGTTTTTCTTTGCTGCAGAAGCATCATGCTTTGCTTTTAGTTCCAGTCCCTTGTTGATGTATACACGTGCTTTTGGCGAATACTGATCTGCCATTCCGTAAACAAAGCCTGCAATCATATCGTTAAAGACGTTTTTAATACCTTTGTCTTTAAGCGTGGTGAACTTGCCGATTTCTGAATCTACAAGTTTTTTATCTGATGCAATTGCATTTTGAAGTTCTGATGAATATTTTTTTACTGTTGCAGAATCTTTTTCTACATTTTTTACAATAGATTTTGTCTGATTTGCAATTTCGTTACCAGATTTGATGGCAGAATTAACAAGTTCAATCATCTCTTTGATTTTTACAGGATCGTTAAGCTTGTTGTAATCAAAATTCTGAATATCTTTTGTAAGTTTTTGCATTTGATTTACAGAATTCTGGATTTTTTCTGGTTCATCCTTCCATTTTTCAATTATCTCTTCGGTACTTTTCTGAATATTCTGTGCAAGTTCAATTGATTTAAGGTTTGACTCCATGTTTTGAATAATGTTTTCAGGATTGTAATCCGCAAACATAGTGTTCAAAGTGTTTTGAGTTTTGTTGATTAAATCATTCTGCTTGGAAGAATTACTTTTTTCAGCTTTTACAGTCTTTTCTTTTTTCTGTTTTTCTTTCTTTGCCTTTGCAGATTTTTTGAGTTTGCCTGATTTTGTGCGGTCTGTGTTTAAAAGCACTTCTCCAATTGTGATATTTTCTATATCAACTTTGCCGCGAAGTGCTTCTGTAAGATTAAAATCAAAAGTAAGGTCTGCAACCTGGAAAAGATTTTTCATATCATCGTCACTGCTTGCCTGTGCAAGATTTTTTACTTCCAGTTTTGCGTCTAAAAGTTTAAGGTTTACAGAACCAATGTCTGTTTTTGCATTAAAAGCAGACTGCATTGCGCTTTGAATTGCGATTTTTACTGCAACATTCTTAAAAAGAAAGATTCCAAGGCATAGCGCAGAAATAAAAATTAAAACTGCGGCAAAAGGCATTGCCTTAAAGCCGAATTTGTTCTTTTTTATTTCTTTAGCAAGAGTTTTGTAGCGTTTTAAATCTGACTTTGAGATCTGAACAGATAAATCTGCCCGTAAAAAGCCGTCTTTTTTAGGATCTGGCTTGAACAGATTTGAAATAAATTCTTTATCAGCCGGAATGTATAGTTTATTAATCAGCTTGCTTTCTATTTTTTTTTGTGTATATCGTTTTTTAAGAATGCCAGGAAGTTTTTTTGCCTTTACCATCTTTATCTTTTTTTCTTTTTTAGCCATTTTTAACTCCAGTTTACATAAGTTCCAAAGATGCTTCTCTGAATTTGTTTATAAGAGGAAGCTTGTAAAAGAACTGACAGATTTTACTGTTATTCCAGAGAACTGTGATTTTTGTACGCCACAGTTTTATAAACAAAACTATTCCTATAAAAAGCGGAATGTAGATAATCAGACTAAAAGCAAGGGCTCCGCATACGATTGTGTTATTGAATTTTGTAAAACCCACAAACGGAATGTCTATAAGCGTTGAAAAAACTTGAGTGAGCGCCTGTGTTGTAAGGATTGTGTAGCCAAGATTGTCAAAAAATCCGTCTAAAGCTGGCGCAATAAAAGACATCAAAAGGGTAATCAAAAAGTAGGCAGTTTTATTAATCCGCACAAAAGAAAAAAACACAAAAAGCAGATACCACAAAAGATTGTTTTTTGGAACAAAGCCCAGTAAAACGCCAAGGCAAACTGCATTTGCTACTTCGCCAGGTCGGGAATTGGAATTTAAGATTTTAAATAAGGAAATTAGTTTTTTTATCATGGGTCTAATTATAACATAAGATTTTTTTGTTGTCGAAGTGTAGAAAATTATTATATGTCATAAGTTTTATATAAATAACAAAAAATTGATATTTTCTATATAAAGGAACTTTATAATTAAACGCATGAGAACATTTACTGGTTTTGAAAAAGGTATAAATCTTGGCGGATGGATTTCGCAGTGCGCAGAATATTCAGAAAAACACTATGAATCATTTATTTGCGAAGATGATTTAAAAATTATCAAAAGTTTTGGCTGTGATCATGTGCGTCTGCCGGTAGATTACAATGTAATTATGAATGACGACGGCTCTTTTATAGATAAGGGCTTTACATATATAGATAACTGTATTTTGTGGGCTGAACGTGCAGAGCTTAATGTTATTCTTGACCTGCATAAAACTCTTGGCTACATGTTTGATACAAATGCGGTTGCAAATCCCGATGCCTTCTTCCACGACAAATCTTTGCAGAATGTGTTTGTACGCATCTGGGAAAATTTTGCCCTTCGTTATGGTTCAAAATCTGACCACGTTGCCTTTGAACTTTTGAACGAGATTGTAAATCCTGCTTTGGAAAAGGAATGGAACGAGATTGCAACCCGCGCCTTTAAGGCTGTTCGCGCAATTGCGCCGGATTCATGGATTGTTGTTGGCGGCGTAGACTACAACAGTGTTTCTGCAGTGTCTGGAATAAAAATCCCGTTTGATAATAAAACAGTTTTAACCTTCCACTGCTATGAGCCGCTTGTATTTACACATCAGAAAGCGCCCTGGGTTTTGGACATGCCTTCTGATTTTGAAGTTTCTTATCCGGGCCCTTCAATTGAATATATCCGCGAAAAAAGCCGCATGATTCCACAGGCGTGTCACGGTGCAATTTTTGCAAAAAATATGGACTCTCTAAAACTTGATGATACATTCTTTACAACTCTTTTTGCGCCGGCATTAAAAAAAGCTGAACAGCTTGACCTTCCGCTTTACTGTGGCGAGTATGGCGTTATTGACCGTGCTCCTGCAGAAGATTCTTTGCGCTGGTATAAAGATATTCACAAAGCGCTGGAAGCTCATAAAATTGGCCGTGCCCTCTGGTCTTATAAAAAAATGGACTTTGGAATTATGGACGAGCATTATAGTGGAATCAGGGACGAAGTTCTGTTAAAATATTCACATGAATTTTGATGACAACACAGTTTATATTTTAGACAGTTACGGACTGATTTTCAGATGCTATTTTGCTTTTATAAATAGACCACTTACAAATCCAAGGGGCGAAAATATCAGCGCCCTTTTTGGATTTTTCAGGAACTTCCATTATATTCTTGAACATTACAAGCCAGGCCACATCATTGCGGCAATGGACTCAAAAACAAAGACCTTCCGCCACGAGTTTTACCCTGAATATAAGGCAACCCGCAACAAGACTCCGGAAGACCTTCATGCACAGATTCCGTGGATTTGCGAAATTCTGGAAGGCCTTGGCATTCCAATCTTGCAGTGCGATGGCTATGAGGCAGACGACGTTATTGCTACCGTTGCAAAAAAATGTGCAGAAACAGGGCGAACCTGCCGCATTCTTTCTGGCGATAAGGATTTGATGCAGCTTGTAAACGAAAGCACCCAGATTCTTAAGCCTGAAAACGGCGGTGGCTGGAAAGTAACAGGCGAAGAAGGGGTTTTTGCTGAATGGGGTGTAAAGCCTGCCCAGCTGCTCGATCTGCTTTCTCTTTATGGAGACACTGCCGATAACGTTCCCGGCGTTCAGGGCGTTGGTGTAAAAACTGCGGGAAAACTTTTGACCGACTACCACGACCTTGACGGTATCTACGCCCACATTGACGAAATTAAGGGTGCAATGCAGAAAAAACTCATCGACGGCAAGGATAACGCCTATTTTTCTCAGAAACTTATCCGCCTTTGCGACACCGTTCCGTGTTCAGAAATCGACAATGCAATTTCCGCACCACTTACGCTTGATTTTGCCAAAGCTGCGTCGCTGCTTGAATCTTACGGGGCACTCCAGCCTGCAAAACAGTATGCGGAGCTAGCTGTAAATGCCGGACAAAAAATCGATATGGAAGGGAGAAGTCTCTCCCTCGCTACAGCCAGTGCTGACGCCCAGTCTGTAGCTACCCTCTCGCCTAAGGGGGGTACCCCCTTAAAATCCCCTTTTATCCAGCCGGCAGAAATAGTCCCAATACGCAAAAACGACACCTCAAACTACCGCGCAATCACCGCGCTTTCCGATTTAGATGCCTATATTACAGACTTCCTGTCTTCCGGCACTCACCGCATTGCTTACGACTGCGAAACAACCAGCCTGGACACACTTAATACAACCCTGGTGGGCTTTAGCTTATGCTATCAGCCAGGATATGCTGTTTACGTTCCAATCCAGCTTGCTTCTGACGATCTGTTCAGCCAGACAAATTACATCGAATTAAAAGATGCCCTCAATCAGCTTTTGCGCATTTTCAAAAATCCAGATGTTACAGTCATAATGCATAACGCAAAATTTGACTTAAAAGTGCTGTTTTCTACTATAAATAGAGCACTTTCTCCAAAATCAGCAGGCTCAGAATTAAAAGCAGAGGATTTTGAACCGAATGCACTTTTAGGCTTTAACTGCAAATTCTTTGACACAATGATTGTTGCCTGGCTAGAAAATTCAGACCGCATGGGAAAGAATGCCTACAGCCTTGAATATCTTTGTGAAACAAAACTTGGACTTGCCGGAATTGAATACGACGACATTGTTTCTAAAGGTCAGACTTTTGCAGATGTTCCGCTGGAAACTGCTTACACCTATGCCGCCGAAGATGCAGATTTTACCCTCCAGCTTGCAGATTATCTTTCAAGAACTTTCTGCATGGAAGGCGAAGAAAACAAGGCAAATAAAGAACTTTTTGAACTTGAACACAAAATTCTTCCAATTCTTGCCCGCATGGAAATTGAAGGAATCCACCTTGATTCTGCAAATCTTAATGCCTATAACGAAGAATTGACTTCAAAAATTGCAGACTCAAAGGAACAGATTTATAAAACTGTAGGACACGAATTCAATATTGCATCGCCTAAACAGCTTCAGACTATCCTTTTTGAAGAATTAGGACTTCCTCACGGCAAAAAAACTGCCACAGGTTATTCAACTGATACATCAGTGCTTGAAGAACTTGCCGATGTAAATCCAGTTCCAAAAATGATTCTGGAATTCCGCGAAATGGCAAAGCTTCAGTCAACTTATGTAGAAACTCTTCCAAAACTTACAGACAGCCGCGGCCGTATTCACACAAGTTTTGTTCAGACAGGAACCGCAACAGGCCGTCTTTCTTGCCGCGATCCTAACTTACAGAACATCCCTGTTCGCAACGATGCGGGAAGAAAAATCCGCCAGGCATTTACAGCACCAGATGGCAAAGTGCTTATTTCTGCCGACTACGCCCAGATTGAACTTGTCGTTCTTGCACATTTAAGCGGCGATCCAAATATGTGTAAGGCATTTATAGAAGGAACCGATGTTCACCGAGCGACTGCCTCAATGATTTTTGGAGTATCGCCAGATGCTGTAACACCAGAAATGCGCCGAACTGCAAAAACAATCAACTTTGGCGTAATTTACGGAATGAGTGCCTTCAGTCTTGCAAAAGACCTTGGAATCAGCCGTACTCAGGCTCAAAACTTTATTGATATGTACTTTAAAACTTACAGCGGTGTAAGCAATTTTATGGCAAGTGTAATTGCAAATGCAGAAAGTACAGGTTATGTAAGCACAATGTTTGGACGCCGCCGTCCGATTATGAACATAAACAGCCGTAATAAACTTGAAAAATCTGGTGCAGAACGTGTTGCAAAAAATACCCCTATTCAGGGAACCGCTGCAGACATTGTAAAAACAGCTATGCTTTCTGTAAGCGAAGAGCTTTACAAAACAAAGAGCCATGCAAAGCTTCTTCTTCAGGTTCATGATGAATTGATTTTTGAATGTCCTGATGACAAAGCTGTTATCGAACAGACCGTTGCCCTTATTCGCGAAAAAATGGAAAACGCTGTAAAACTAAGTGTCCCTCTTAGAGTAAGCATTGAATACGGCAAAAACTGGGGAGAATTCCACTGATAGTTTTATGAAAGTAAACACGCTTGGAAAAAAAATAAATAATCTCTCTATCATCTGTGTAACGGGGCAGATGGCGGCAGGAAAGAATTATGTCTGCTCTCAGCTGGAAGAACTTGGCTGGCTTGCAACAGATTTAGACCTTACCGCCCACAAGGCAATTGAACTTTGTACAAAAGAAATTCTTGAAAGTTTTAAGGGCGAAGCCGAACGTTCGGGGATTCTTATACAAAATTCCGACGGTTCTGTAAACCGCAGAAACTTAGGTAGACTGCTTTTTAAAAATCCACCGCTTCTTGCGCGGCAGGAATCAATCATCTATCCTAAAATTACAGAACTTACAAAGGAGTTTGTTGCCCAAAATCAGAATAAAAAAATCATTTTGAATGCAACAGTTCTTTTTAAAACTCCAGAGCTGATGAATCTTTGTGATGCAATCGTTTTTGTAAAAGCGCCTTTTTTTACGAGGTTAATCAGGGCCCGTAACCGCGACCACCTGCCGTTCCGACAGATTTTACGCCGTTTTTACGCGCAGAAATCGCTAGTCAAAGAATACAAAAAGACCGGAAAAGAAATTATTTTTGTTCAAAATTTCTAAAGTGCGCAGCATAAAAAAAAATCTCTAAAGTAAAAAAATCATACTCCGATAAGTAAATTAAGGTGGCTAAAAGTTTTTTAACTTTTGGTGAAAGAGGAAAATTTTATGGAAAACAAAAAGACATTATGGATAATTGCTGCTGTCGGTGCATTTTTGCTCGTAGTTTTGGGCGCTGCATTGATTGTGTATTCCCAGACAGCAAGATCAAACCAGACAATTGCTAAAGTTTCTCCTGCAGACCGCCAGAATAACGGCTGGTCAAATCCTAACGGTGATATTAATTCAGAGCCTATTGAACATCAGCTTAACTTCCCTAATCGCGAGCTTCCACAGACTGATGAACCGCTTAAGGCAAACGAAGTTTATGTGCTTGCAGATAAAGCAAACGTTTATGGTGTAGCTACAGATGGAACTACAATTGATTTGAATTCGCTTAAAGAAAATAATAATGACGCTCCAGCTCAGGATAAAAATATTAACGTAACAGTTACATTTGCAGATAAGGAGAAGCCTTCTGTAAATCGTGAACGAGCTCCTCGTGATTTAGAAAAGCCGGCACCTAAAACAGTTGCAAAGGCAGAGCCTTCTAAATCAGCAAAATCAGCTCCTGCTGTTGTTAAAAAATCTGAGCCAAAGGCAAGCGCCGTTAAGGTAAACACTGCTCCTGCAGCACCGGCAAAATACTGGGTTCAGGTTGCAGCCTACAGTAATAAAAAAGGTGCAGAAAATGCCCGCTCAACTCTTGGTACAAACCAGATTCAGGCAGACATTTTTACTTATAAAGATAATAAGGAAAACCTTTTTTACCGTGTACGTGTAGGTCCTTACACAACAAAAAGCGAAGCTGAATACTGGCGCCAGAAAATTGCAAAAATTAACGATTTTACAAACGCCAAAAGCTACGTTACTGCTACAAACTAGCAGAGTAATAAAAAAACGTAAAACTAAGCCGACTAATTTTTTAGTCGGCTTTGATATTTTAAAGTAAGTTTTTAAAGAAGGCTGCTTCGTCGTCATTGCACAGGCGTGCAGCTGGTAGTCGTAAGTTCAGATGGAAAACATGAGCTGCCCACTCATCAGAAGGTTCGCCATAAACGTGATATTCTGATTTTACGCCGCGCTGTAAAAACAGTTCGTGCTGAGGTTTTGCCTGTTCATACAGAAAATCATTTGGGGCTGTCATTATGAATACTGGCGGAAAATTACTGCAGATATATTTTTGAACATTAAGGCGTTCCATATTTTTTTTGATTCTATGGCCTGAACCAAGGTAAAGAGTCATAATCTGTTTTGTAAGCTTGTCAACTTTGTCTTTTTTTACAAGTTCACATAAGGCGCTGTTCAGACAGACTCCCTTTGGAATAAAATCAGGCACATCAAAATCAAAAAGTTTTGCATAATCTGGATTTGAAAGAATCGTTGTGTAGTTTAAGGCAAGCTGTCCGCCTGCGCTGTCTCCCACAATAAAAATGTGATCACGGTCAAAATTAAATTCCTTGCAGTTTGATAAAACCCATTTTGTTACATTGTTTATGTCTTCTAGCGGAGAAGGGTAGAGCTTTTCGGGGCAAAGTCTGTAATTAAATACTACTACCGCAAATCCTCTTTCAGCCAAATCTGCCGAATAAAGAGAGTACAGTTCCTTGCTGCCATAGAAAAATCCGCCGCCGTGAATGTTTATGATTACGGGAAGTTTTTCTTTTGCATTTTTAGGCGTATAAACACAAAGAAGGTTATCTTTTCCGTAAGGGCCGTAAGAAATATTGTCGCAGATGTTTACTTTGTCAGAAAGTTTAAGACCTGCGTCACGTTTTCTGTCATTTTCTGCCCAGTCATGTCTTATTTTGATTGCAGCAATTTTATGAATCGGATTTGTCATAGTATTAATTATGAATTTAAAATTTGATATAATCAACAAAATATGAAGAAATCCCTTTTATTTATTGCTGTATTCACTTTGTATTCTGCCTTTTGTTTTTCAAGTGTTGAATTAAGTCCCCGTCTGTTTGGAGATTTTTTGATTACAAAATATGACACAGAAGCATATAGCGAAAATTTTACCATCACTGATTTTGGTACAGAAGCGCAGGGGAACTTCTGGTTTGCTAAGTCTGGAAAGTTTGAATTCGGACTTTCTGCTGGTCTTGATTTAGGTGGCGGAATTTTTAAGATTGAAGCAGAGGATAATGTAAATTCATCTTCAGTTACAGAAGAAAATTCACAGTTTACTTTTGGTCTTTCTATTGCGCCGGCAATTCAGGCAACCTTTGGATGGATGCATTCTTTTTACGTGGCACCAGGATTCAGATTTGCGTTTACAAGGGTAGCAGTTTCTGATGGAAATACATCCGAAACGCCGTCTTATTTTATACCTGAATTTTCTGCTGAAGTTGGGTACAAATTATGGCTTTGGGAAAATCTTTCGCTTACAGCAGGGTATAAATATGAACTGCCGCTTAGTATCATAGGCTCTAGCACGATATTTACTTTTGACCGTGCAAATGCCCACAGATTTTTTGCTGGAGTAAGCTGGAAAGTTTTTAATTAATTGGAAACTTGACTTTTTTCTGCATTTTATGGCAAAATAGCGCCATGAATACAAAACTTCTAGTCACAGTCGTAACAGTCCTCGTCGTTAAGGTTTTTAGATAAGCCCGGAAGATTTGTTATATAGTGAGTAGAAAATAACACTGAATAAACGAAGGCTTTCCGGAAAAAGGAAGGCCTTTTTTATTAAATAAGGTAAAGCTAAAAAATTGCTACATCGCAATTTTTTTTAACGCTTTGCTATGGAACACCGCGAGCTCTGGCCGGCTCGCTTAGACAAGGAGACGTTCGCAATGAAACAGACAGGCGCACAGATTATCGTAAAACTTTTAGAGATGTACGGTATCGACACCGTGGCGGGAATTCCGGGAGGTTCTATTCTTCCGCTTTATGACGAGCTTAACAGAAGTTCAATCCGTCACGTCCTGGTGCGCCAAGAGCAGGCTGCAGGCTTTATTGCTCAGGGAATTGCAAGAACTACAGGAAAACCAGCAGTTTGTATGGCAACTTCGGGTCCTGGAGCAATGAACCTTTTGACTGCGATTGCGGATGCCCGCTGTGACTCTATTCCTATTATTGCAATTACAGGCCAGGTAAACACCTATCTTCTGGGAACTGACGCTTTCCAGGAGGCTGATACTTTTGGGCTTTCCCTACCGATTACAAAGCATTCTGTAATGGTAAAATCTGCGGCTGAGCTTTTGACTGTAATTCCTCAGGCTTTTGAAATTGCGGTAAACGGAAGGCCGGGACCTGTTTTGATTGACGTTCCGCGCGACATTCAGCTGCAGGAAATTGAATTTGACGCCTGGCCTGATATTCAGAGTATTAAGCTGCACGATATCCGCTTCCACACTCCGGCTAACGAATATGCCGCAAAAATGGATTTGATTACTGACGCGCTTGTTTCTGCACGCCGTCCGGTTCTCTACTGCGGAGGCGGCTGTAACAGTCCTGCTGCGGCAGAGGGGCTTGCAGCCTTTTTGAAGAGTTACCGGCTGCCGGTTGTTTCAAGCCTTATGGGAATCGGCTGCGTGCCGGAATCAAGCGAGCTTTGGATCGGTATGGTTGGTATGCACGGAAGCTATGCGGCTAACCTTGCCATGCACGATTCTGACCTTGTTATTGCGGCAGGTGTTCGTTTTGATGACCGCGCAACAGGCGTTGTTAAAAAATTCTGTCCAAATGCAAAAATCGTTCACATTGATGTTGATGCGGCGGAAGTAAATAAGATTATAGAAGCAAATATTGCTGTTGTTGCTGACGTTGAATCGGTTTTCCCAGTTCTGGTTCAGCTGAGCAGCGAAAAGCAGGAAAAATATGGTGCCGCATGGCAGGAAGCTGAAGCCCGCGCTGTATGGCTGGAAAAAATCCGTAATACAAAGAAGGAAAATGATTCTATGACCTGCGGCCGCCCTAAAGACGCAAAACTTACAAATCCGCGTGAGTTTATCCGCTCGGTTCCAGTGCTTGCAGAAAAGGCCGGAATTGCCGCAAAGGACATTATCGTTACTACTGACGTTGGCCAGCACCAGATGTGGGCGGCTCAGTATTACCCGGTTGAAAAGCCTCGCACCTTCCTTACTTCGGGAAGCCTTGGAACCATGGGCTTTGGTCTGCCGGCTGCAATAGGTTCTGCAATTGCAAATCCTGACAAGCGCACAGTCTGCTTTTCCGGCGACGGTTCAATTATGATGAACATTCAGGAGCTGGCTACCCTTGCCGAGCAGAATCTTCCTGTAACAGTAATCGTTTTCCAGAACGGAACTTTGGGCATGGTTTACCAGCAGCAGAAATATCTTTTTGACAAAAACTACAGCGCATCAATCTTCGGCCACCAGCCGGATCTTCTTGCCATCGCAAAAGGCTTTGGAATTGAAACCGCCGATGCCGACAGCGACCCAGACTGGTACAAAAAAGCCTTCGACGCCAAGCGCGCCAGCAAGCCCTGCTTCGTCCGCGTAAGCGTAGGCAACGAAGAAGACGTTCTGCCATTTGTTCCTGGCGGCAAGGCGAATATTGATAGTATAAGGGATTAAAAGCAGCAGCGATTAGATGTTCTTCTATATAGAAACTCTCTAAACTTTTTGCTATCATACAAGCAACATTTTAATTTTACTTGGAGGAGATCATGAAAAAAGTATTGCTTGGTCTGTGTGCCGCTTCTTTGATGGCTGCGGCATTCGTGTCTTGCGGCGGAGAAAAAGCTGCCGTAGTAAAAATCGGTGTTTTTGAACCAGCTTCTGGTGATAACGGAGCCGGCGGAAAACAGGAAACTCTGGGTATTCAGTACGCAAACAGCGTTACTCCGACTGTTGAAATCGGCGGAAAAGAATACAAGGTTCAGCTTGAAATCGTAGACAACGAATCTTCAAATGATAAAGCCGTAACTGCAGCATCTGAACTTATCTCAAAAGGAGTTTCTGTAGTTCTTGGTTCTTACGGTTCAGGCGTTTCAATCGCTGCTAGCGATACTTTTGCAGCCGCTAACGTTCCTGCAATCGGCGTTACCTGTACAAACCCTCAGGTTACTCTTGGAAATGAACACTACTTCCGCATCTGCTTCCTCGATCCATTCCAGGGAACTGTTCTTGCAAACCTCGCAGCAGACAAATTCGCTGCTAAAAAAGCATATTGTCTTTCAAA
>JAILHD010000131.1 GCA_024696155.1 Treponema sp.
TATGGGCGATGATGTAGACGGCATTGGCGACACAGGAATGGAAGCAACTCCAGAAGCAAAAATCGGCCTTAATTACGACGGCGGAAAAGCCGGTGCAGACTTACAGCTTAAAATTACAGAAGACACAATTAAAAATCACCCGGAAGATGTAATTGATGAACTTACACTTTCCGCATACCTTGAAAACTTTACTCTTACAGCCGGAAAAATGAAGGTTGTATGGGGAAAAGGCGATAAGCTCCACGTACTCGACAACTTTAATGCCGACGACTATACAGACTTTATCATCCCAGATTACCTTGACCGCCGCATAAGCACCCCAATGATCCGCGGTGTTTACGCAGTTCCATTAAACAGCAGAACTATTTCTAATGTTATGATTGAAGGTGTTTATACACCAATTATGCCGGTAGATAGATTTGCAAGTGATGGAGCTTGGAAACCTGGAAAAGTAAGCAAGCTTGAGGGCATTGTCACAAATGCAGTAAGTACAAACCTTGGAATGAAAGCAGCTGCTAAAGATATTACAGCAACACCTTACAGTACCGCATACATCGCTTACAAAAACGATCCAACTGATGCGACAAAAGCAGCTACATATGCAGCCGCAGCAACAACATATCAGGCAGCCCTTTCAGACTACCTCAGTTACCTTTCCTATTCATCAAAACTTTCATCAAGCGACCTCTACCCAGATACAAACAAATTCGAATATGGTCAGGGCGGACTTCGCGTTACAGGTTCTATAGGTCAGGTAGACTTGGGTGTAAGCTATTACTATGGTCACTACAAACAGCCATCTGTAAACTTTGGAAATTATGCAGCATCTGTTTACGCAAGAGCTGCTGAAGAAGCAAAAACTGGTTCAGCAACAACTCTTTACGCTCTTCCAGAACTTACCTACGACCGCAAACAGACTTTCGGTCTTGAATTCTCTACAATCGCATGGAAGTTCAACCTTCGCGGTGAGGCAGCTTACAACCTTACAGACGACGTTGCAGGCGACGATCCATGGGTACACAACAATTCTATCCAGTGGCTTGGCGGATTCGACATCGACCTTCCATTCTGGGATGCAAACTTAAACGTTCAGGAAACAGGAACTTACATTCTTAAGAACGGCGAAATCGAAGACGGCATCTACAAAACAATGGACGTAGATTACGACAGCGAAGGCTACACAAACAATAAAGTTGTTGTAAACTTTACTACAAGCTTCCTCAACGGAAAACTTACTCCAGAAGTTACAGCACTTTACGGCTTTGAGCACAAAGATTTAGTTGTTATGCCAAAAGTTACAGTTAAACCTGCTTCCAGCTTTAAAATCATCGCGTCAGGTCTTGCAATGTGGACCTACGATGAAGAAAAGAGCGAATTCGGCACCTGGCACAAAAACAGCTTTGTTCAGTTAGGCGCAGAAGTAAGCTTCTAAACATACTTTGTAAAAAACGTTAAACGCAGACGGCAGGCAATAAAAATGCCTGCCGTCATTTTTTTTACAAGTCATATATATATTTATTGAAAAAAATTAGGTTTAAAGTAAACGAAATTCTTTGCGTTTTGCAGGATTCAGACGTATAATAAATTAATTTATTAAAAAGGAAAATAAAAAAGGAGACACCTATGGCTGAAGCATATGAAGAACCTAGAGTTCTGGCAATTATTTTGGGCGGTGGAAAAGGAACCCGTCTTTACCCTCTTACTAAGGAACGTTCAAAACCTGCAGTTTCGTTTGGCGGAAAATACCGCATTGTTGATATTCCAATTTCAAACTGTATCAACTCTGGTTACAAGAAGATTTATCTTCTTACACAGTTCAATTCGGCATCTCTTCACCTGCACATTTCTAATTCTTACAACTTTGACCGCTTTTCTAACGGTTTCGTAGAAATTCTTGCTGCAGAACAGACTCTTGAACATTCAGGCTGGTACGAAGGTACTGCAGACGCCGTTCGCAAAAACTTTATTCACTTTAAGACTCAAAAGCCTACTCATTACATAATTTTGTCTGGCGACCAGCTTTACAAGATGGATTTGAAGGCATTTATGGATGCTCACATTAAATCTGGAGCAAACATTACAATTGCCGCAACTGCTGTAAACCGCAAAGATGCAACAGGTTTTGGTATCATGAAGATTGACAGCGAAAACAACATCAAGGAATTCATGGAAAAACCAAAGGCAGATTTGAATATTGACAGCTGGAAGATTCCAAAAGAAGCACGCGATCCTGGCCTTCCAGAAGAAAAAGAATATCTTGCATCTATGGGTATCTACATTTTTGACGCTCAGACAATGGAAGACATGCTTGGCGGCGAAAATGAACGCTACACAGATTTTGGTAAAGAGATTATTCCTCTTGCAATCGGCAAAAAGAAGATCTGTTCTTATACATTTGACGGTTACTGGGAAGATATTGGTACTATCCGCAGCTTCTACGACGCAAATATTGAACTTACACAGGATTTTCCTCGCTTTAATTTCTATAGCGAAGTAAAACCAATTTATACACACCCACGAAATCTGCCACCTTCTAAAATCAATAAGGCTACAATTGACCACACTTTGACTTCTGAAGGTTGTATTATTTCTGACAGCTCTCTTAAGAGCAGCGTAATTGGTGTACGTTCTGTAATTAATGAAGGCTGCGAACTTGACGGTGTAATTATGATGGGTGCCGACTATTACGACACACAGGAAGACTGCGCGGCATACAAAAAATCAAAGACTCCTTTGACAGGAATCGGCAAAAACTGCAAGATTGCACGCACAATCATCGATAAAAACGCAAGAATTGGTGATAACTGCAAGATTGGCGTTTCTAAAAAGAAGTATGAAGACGGAGACCATGGAAGTTTCTACAGCGCAGACGGCATTATTGTAATCCGTAAGGGCGCTGTAATTCCAAGCGGCACTGAAATCTAATTTCCCTGACATAATAAACCGATAATGAAGACGACGGCTAAAGGCTGTCGTCTTTTTTTTAGCCACAGATGAACACAGATGAACGCAGATATTTTATATCCGTGAAAATCCGTGTGGATCTGTGCTATCCGTGTCTAAAAACTTTTTGTATATTTATACAATTTTTATGCATATAAATTTTAAAACCACTATACATAACTCTTAGATTGTATAAAAGTGTATTTTTATACAATTGTGTCGGTTGTTATGTTTTATATACAGTGATTTATCCTCGCCTTTTTAAATAAAAAAAAACTGTATTATATACCTTACATGTAAAGTAAATAATACAGTCTAATTTTGTATACAAGTTAAAATCGGCTATTCTTCGTCATTTTCGCCTAATTTTCGGTGTAAAGTCTTACGTCCAATACCTAAAATATCTGCTGTTTTGCTCTTATTTCCGTCGTTAAAGGCAAGATTTTCTTTAATAATTATAAGCTCTGCTTCTTCCATTGGCATACCAATTGGAATTGTAATTACCTTTTCATCGCTTTTTTCGCGTACGCTGGAAGGCAAATCATCAATTTTAATTTCGTCTCCGGTACACATAACAACGGCACTTTCTACGCAGTTTTTAAGCTCACGGATATTTCCAGGCCAGCTGTACTTAAGCATTGCAGCCTTTGCACGGTTGTCAAAGCCTTTGATGTTCTTTTCATTTTCAATGTTAAACTCACGCAAAAAGGAATGCATCAAAAGCGGAATGTCGTCCTTGCGCTCACGAAGGCTTGGCATTTCGATTCGCACAACGTTCAGGCGGTAATACAAATCTTCACGGAATTTTCCGTTCTTAACTTCTTCTTCAAGATTGCGGTTAGTAGCTGCAACAACGCGCACATCCACACTGATAGTTTCTGTGCCTCCTACCCGCTCAAATTTCTTCTCCTGCAAGGCGCGCAAAAGCTTAACCTGAGTCGCCTGATTAATCTCGCCAATTTCATCCAGGAACAATGTGCCGCCGTCTGCAAGTTCAAAACGTCCTTTACTCATAGAATCGGCTCCGGTGTAAGCACCTTTTTCGTGACCAAAAAGTTCACTCTCCAAAAGGGTCTCGCTGAGCGCGGCGCAGTGCACCGAAATAAAAGGCTTATCTTTTCGCGGCGACTGATTATGAATTGCATGAGCCACAAGTTCCTTACCAACACCGCTTTCGCCGGTAATCA